>NZ_JBHTVQ010000034.1:0-83403 GCF_042792855.1 Streptomyces sp. NPDC056600 | reverse complement strand
CCGCCCGGAGGTGCTCCCGGGCGGGGCGCGGCGCACGGTGGCCGCCGGGGGTCAGCCGCAGGCGGCGCCGTCGCGGGTGAACGCCGTGGGCGTGCCGTTGGAACCCGTCGAGGTTCCCGTGAGGCCGACGGTGACCGAGCCGCCGGGGGCGACGCGTCCGTTGTAGGAGACGTTGGTGACCGTCACCTGGGCGCCGCTCTGGGTGAAGGCGCCGTTCCAGAGCTGTGTGACGCGCTGGCCGTCGGGGTAGGACCAGCCGAGCTTCCACGCCTGCCAGGCGCTGTCACCGGTGTTGGTCAGCTTGACCTCGGCCTGGAAGCCGCCCTGCCACTGGTTGGTGACGCGGTAGTCGACCGTGCAGGCGCCCTTCGGGTCGCCGGGGTCCGGCGGATCCGTGGGGTCCGGGGGATCCGTCGGATCGGTCGGGTCCGTGGGGTCGGTCGGCGAGGGGATGTCCGCGGTGTCGGCGTAGACGATGCCGCGGCCGTTGGTGGAGACGTAGACCCTGCCGTACACGCGCGGATCGCCGGTGATCGTGGAGCCGGTCCAGCCCCACTGGTGCTTGTCGTCGTTGACGCGTACCCAGTTCGCGCCGGCGTCGGTGGAGCGGAAGACGCCGCGGACGCCGCCGATCTTCGCACTGGTGTACAGGGTCTGGTAGGCGGCACCGGGGGCGGGTTTGCCGAAGCCGATGGTGTCGGCCTCCTGAACGCCTCCCACCTTGGTGAACGTGGCGCCGGAGTCGGTGGAGTGCCACAGCCCGTAGGTCTTGTCCTTGGCACCTCCGGCCAGCCAGATGTCGCCGCCGCGGCCGGGCACCGCCTTGAAGCGCACGCTCGTCCCGTCGGGCAGGCCGGTGGAGGCGCGCTTGGTGAAGGTGGCGCCGCCGTCGGTGCTGACGTAGAAGGCGCCGTCCTTGAAGCCGTAGAACTTCTTGGTGTCGACGCGGTCGGATTCGACGACGGCGCCGGCCGGGATGCCGGAGGAGGCCGTCCAGGAGGACCCTGAGCCGGTGTGCACGCCCGCGCCCTCCGGGCTCCAGACGTAGCGGCCGCCGTCCGCCGACACGGCGACCGTGCCGCCGCCCGTCACCCCGGAGGGGTCCGAACCGGCCCACCAGTTGGCGCCGTTGTCGGAGGAGAAGGCGATGTGGGCGCCGCTGTCCACGTTGCCGGCCCGCACCACGGTGTTCGGGTTCGACTCGGCGTAGTCCAGGCTGGTGGTGGAGGTGAAGTTGGGCGACTGGAACATCCTGGCCGGCACCGCGTTCAGGTCGGTGTGCCGGAAGCCGCCGATGTCGCCGAGGCCGCTGATGAGGGTGGCGCCGGAGGGCGGGGCCACCAGGTCGAGGACCGCTGTCTCCTCCAGTCCCTTCACCATCGGCTTGATGACGGGCTTTCCGCCCTTGTCCCACTGGGTGAGGTTCTCGGTGCCGAAGACGGTCGCTCCGGTGCCGTACATCATCCGGTCGGAGTCGAACGGGTCGATCTCCAGTGCCTCGGTCATCCAGCCGAGCTTGGGGGTCTCCTCGGGCGGTGTGGGGTTGGCGCCCCAGTTGAGCCAGGGGACGGAGGTGATGTCCATGGTGTAGCGGTTCGAACGGTTCGGGTAGGAGCTGTACTCCCAGGCCCTGGTCCACTTCGCGCCGCTGTCGGTGGTGCGGAAGATCTGCGTGTCCGGCCACCAGGAGCTGTAGCCGGTGACCATGACCGTGCCGGGGTTCTGCCGGTCGACGGTCAGACCGCTGTAGCCGAAGTAGGTGTCGGCCGCCGGCATCGGGCTGATGTCGCTCCAGGTGCCGTCGCCGGTGTCGTAGCGCCAGACCTGTCCGGTGGAGCCGTCGTAGGGGCCGCCGGTGTCGCTGTAGGCGAGGTACAGGTAGCCGTTCTCGGCGTCCAGGACACCCTTGTGGGCGAGCAGCCCGGTCGGCTGACCCGCCACGCGGGACCAGGTGGCGCCCGCGTCGGTCGAGCGGTAGACGTTGTTCTCCTTGTCGGCGACCCCGACGTAGATGGTCCGGGTGGCGGCGCCGGCGCTGCCGGTCGACTCGTCGAAGGTCACCCAGGAGATGCCCTGGATGTCGCCGTTGTAGCCGCCGGCGTCGTCCGGGTCGGCGACGTACGTGCCGGGGTTGGGGAACGAGGTGACCTTCGCCCAGGTGGCGCCGCTGTCGGTGGAGCGCCACAGGCCGTTGCCGCTGGGGGCGCCCAGGTACAGGACGCTGTTGCGGTGGGGGTCGACGGCCAGGCGCTCGCCCATGCCGCGGCCGGGCATGTTGCCGCCCAGTTTGAAGGGCAGGTCCGCCTTGGCCCAGGTCCCGCCCCGGTCCGAGGAGCGCAGGACGGCTCCCTTTCCGGGGTCCCAGTCGTTGGTGTAGGTGCCGACCGCGGCGTACACCTTGTTCGGGTCGACGCTGTCGGAGGCGAGGCCGATCACTCCGGTGTGACCCCAGTCGTCCCAGCCGACGTGGTCGAGCAGGGGCTTCCAGCTCTTGGTCGACTCCACCCAGCGGTAGGCTCCGCCGATGTCGGTGCGGGCGTAGGCGAGGTCGGGTTCGCTCCGGTTGAAGACGATGCCCGGAACGAAGCCACCGCCGTCCACGCGGACGTTCTTCCAGTCGACCGAGGCGGCCGCGGCGGCGGCCCGGGTGCGCGCGGGGCTGTCCTGCGGTTCGGTGGGCCGGGCCGCGGCGGCGGGTAACAGGGCGGCGCACAGCAGGCCGAAGGCGGTGGCCACGACGAGGCCGGCCCTCGGCACGCCGCGTCGCGGTCTCGGGGCGGCTGACGGCCGGGGCGGCGTGGTGGGCCGGGTGCGACCGGGCAGCGGTCTGCCTCTGGGGGGAGGGGACTCGTGCACAGCTCTTCCTTCCTCGTCGCCCCGGCCGCGCGGGCGGGGTGCGGCCCGTGGGGCGCCGGGGCAGGGGGGTGCGGGGCGTGGCCGTCGGGTCCGGCTCGATGGCCGCTTGCCGCACGCGACGGGGTACGCCCGGCTGGGGGCGGGGGAACTCCGTGGAGCCTCGGGCCGGTTCACGCCCGACTGGGAGCGCTCCCACTTTCGATCGGTCGCCGACCCGGCGTCAAGACGCGTGCGGAGTCGAAGAAATTCGACGCAGTCGAAGCGCTTCGACGACTCTGGACACGCGTGCCCGCCGGGGTTAGTGTCCTACCACCCTCGCTTCCCGCTGAGCCGTTCTACCCTCGGCGTCGAAGCGCTTCACAGAGCTTGGAGAGCCGGATGGTCACCCTCGCCGAGGTCGCCCAGCACGCCGGAGTCTCGGCCAGCACCGTCAGTTACGTCCTCAGCGGCAAGCGCTCCATCTCCGCCGGAACCCGGGAGCGGGTCGAGCACAGCATCCGGGAGCTGGGGTACCACCCCAACGCGGGTGCGCGCGCACTGGCCAGCAACCGGTCGAACATCATCGCGCTGATGGTGCCGCTGCGGACCGACATGTACGTGCCGGTGATGATGGAGATAGCGATCGCGGTGGCCACCACGGCCCGCACCCACGGCTACGACGTGCTGCTGCTCACCGGCGAGGAGGGTCCGGACGCGGTGCGCCGGGTCACCAGCAGCGGACTGGCCGACGGCATGATCCTGATGGACGTGGAACTCGACGACGAGCGGCTGCCGTTGCTGCGCGGCGGCGCCGGCCAGGGGCGGCCGGGCGGGGAGCAGGAGCAGCCCGCGGTGCTGATCGGGCTGCCGTCCGACACCAGTGGCCTGACCTGCGTCGACCTCGACTTCCGGGCCACCGGCGCGCTGTGCGTGGATCACCTGGCGGCGCTGGGGCACCGGGACGTCGCGGTGATCGGCGAGGCGCCCGCGGTGTACGAGCGGCACACCGGCTTCGCCGAACGCACCCTGGACGGGCTGCGGTCGCGGGGCCGGGAACTGGGCCTGCGGCTGCTGCACCGGCCGTGCGCGGGCGGGTACGACGCGACCGCGGTGACACTCGCCCGGATCCTGGACGAACGCCCGGACACCACCGGTTTCGTGGTGCAGAACGAGTCGGCGGTCGAGCCCCTGCTCGCGCTGCTGCGCCAGCGGGGCCGGGCCGTGCCCGAGGACGTCTCGGTGGTCGCGGTCTGCCCCGAGCAGGTCGCCGTGCAGGCGTCGGTGGCGCTCACGTCCGTCGCCCTGCCGGCCCAGGAGATGGGCCGGGGAGCCGTGGAGCGTCTGGTCGCCAAGCTCGAGGGGCGGGACGGTGACGAGGTCGTGCTGCTCGCGCCCGAGCTGACGGTGCGGGCGAGTTCGGGGCCGGCTCCCGCCTAGCCGTAGCCCGTCCCCGCGGGCCCCTCCTCGTGGGCCCCTCCCCAGGCCGCGGTCCTGTCCGCCCGCCGCCACCGCGCCACGGTTCCTGCCCACTTCCGTCCTCCCCCAGGAGCATGCCTCGTGACCCAGACCTCCGAGCCGCAGCCCAAGATCAGCCTCGCCCAGTCCTCGCCCACGGTGGGCGCGCTCCGGGAGCGGGATGGGGCCCTGGAGTGGAGCGGGCGCCAGGAGACCGTGCGGATCGAGCCGTGGGGGCCCGACGCGGTCAGGGTGCGGGCCCGCCTGGGCGGCCCGGTGCTCCAGGACCTTCCCGGGGCGCTGCTCCCCGAGGCTCCCGGCGCCGGGTGCACGGTGAAGATCGAGGGCGGGCGGGGCCGGCTCACGGTGGGCTCGCTCACCGCCGAGATCGACGCCGAGGGCCTGGTCCGTTTCCTGCGCACCGACGACGGTGGGGAGCTGCTGGCCGAGGAGCGCGCCCACTTCTGGTGGCCCGGGCCCCGGCTGTACACCGCGGTCGGCAACGGGCACCACCGGCTCGAGCAGCGGTTCGCCGCCTACGACGACGAGCGGCTGTACGGCCTGGGGCAGCACCAGCACGGACGGCTGGACCAGAAGGGCCTGGTCGTCGATCTGGTGCAGCGCAACGCCGAGGTCGGCATCCCGGTGCTCACCTCCAGCCGCGGCTACACGCTGCTGTGGAACAACCCGGCGATCGGCCGGGTCGAGCTCGCGTACAACGGGACCCGGTGGGTGGCGGACTCGGCCCGCCAGATCGACTACTGGATCACCGCGGGCGATCCGGCGGCGGGGCAGCGCCGGTACAGCGCGGTGACGGGCCGCACCCCGATGCTTCCCGAGTGGGCGGCCGGCTTCTGGCAGAGCAAGCTGCGGTACCGCACGCAGGAGGAACTGCTGGAGGTGGCGCGGGAGTACCGGCGCCGGGGTCTGCCGCTGTCGGCGATCGTCTGCGACTTCTTCCACTGGACGCATCTGGGCGAGTGGAGGTTCGACCCGAAGGAGTGGCCGGATCCCGCCGCGATGGTGCGGGAGCTGGAGGAGCTCGGCGTCAAGCTGGTCGTGTCGGTGTGGCCGTCGGTGTCGCCGCTGAGCGAGAACCATCCGGTGATGGAGCAGCGCGGCCTGTTCATCGGCACGCAGTACGGGCCGCTGGCGCACGCGGACTGGCCGGACAAGGAGGTCGCGAGCACGGTGCAGGTGGCGTTCTACGACGCCACCAATCCCGAGGCGCGGGAGTTCGTCTGGTCGCGGATCAAGGAGAACTACCTGGATCCCTACGGCATCACCGCCTTCTGGCTGGACGCGTGCGAGCCGGAGCTGAAGCCGGGGTTCCCGGAGAACCTGCGGTACTGGGCGGGTCCGGGTCTGGAGGTCGGCAACCTGTACCCGGCGGAGAACTCCCGGGCCTTCCACGAAGGACTCCTGGCCGCCGGCGAGCAGGAGGTGATCACCCTCAACCGCTCGGCGTGGGCGGGCAGTCAGCGGCACGGCGCAGCCCTGTGGTCCGGCGACATCGGCACGGACTTCGCCACGCTGCGGCGTCAGATCGCGGCGGGTCTCAACACGGCGTTGTCGGGGATCCCTTGGTGGAACACGGACATCGGCGGCTTCCACGGCGGCGATCCGCAGGACGCCGCGTACCGCGAGGTGATGGTGCGCTGGTTCCAGTTCGGCGCGCTGTCGCCCCTGATGCGTCTGCACGGCTTCCGCGAGCCCGGCATGCCGCTGGGCCCGGAGATGACGGGCGGCCCGAACGAGGTGTGGGCGTACGGGGAGAAGGCCGGGGCGGTCCTGGAGCGGTACCTGCGCCTGCGGGAGCGGCTGCGGCCGTACGTCCTGGAGGTCATGCGGGAGGCGCACGAGGAGGGGCTGCCGGTGATGCGGCCGCTGTTCCTGGAGTTCCCCGGTGACGGGGCCTGCTGGTCGGTGGACGACGCGTATCTCCTCGGACGTGATCTGCTGGTCGCGCCGGTCCTGGAGGCCGGGGCCACGGACCGGACGGTGTACCTGCCGGAGGGCGCGCGCTGGACGGACGCGTGGACGGACGCGGTGTACGAGGGCGGTGGGGCGGTGACCGTGGACGCGCCGCTGGAGCGGATTCCGCTGTTCCTGCGCGACGGTGCGGTTCTGCCGGTCCGGGAGCCGTAGGGCGAACCGCCGCCGGTTCGGTCAAGCACCGGTCTTCGAGCACCGGTCTTCGAGCACCGCCCGGTCCAACGGGTCCCGGACCGGGCGGTAGGGGCCGCCCGTGGGGTGCGGGCGGCCCCGTTCCTCTCGTCAGCCGGCGGTGACGGTCAGGTTGTCGGTGCGGAAGTCCATGCCGCCCGAGGACGAGGTGATCTCGTAGCCGAACTGGACGTCGCCGATGGTCTCGTCGCCCATCCAGCGCTTGGTGTCCTTGATCCAGCGGAGGATGGGCAGCATGTCGACCGTTCCGGAGGTGGAGCGGGAGGTGCGCAGGAACGAGAAGACCTGGTTGGAGCCGTTGTCGCCCTTGTAGACGTTCCAGGTGTGGCCACCGAGGGTGACGGTGCCCTGGGGACTGCCGAGCGGGCCGACCGGGCCGTACTGGTTGACCCAGAGCATGATCTCGTAGTCGTAGTCGGTGTCCCAGATGTCGTACGAGGTGTTGTAGGCCCCCGCGGACGGCACGCTGACGCTGTAGCTGCTGGTGAGGGTGCGCAGCGAGGAGATGCTGCGGTTCACGACCTTCTTGGAGTTCGGGTAGGACTTGATGCCGCCGGTGTTGGGGTGGTTGGCCCACACTCCCCAGTTGGTGCCGGAGTTGGCCCAGACGCACTGGGCGCCGGCGCCGGAGCCCCAGATGTTGTTGTAGAGGGTGTAGCCGCCCAGGTTCGTGTTGCCCCACTGGTCGCAGGTGTTCCAGACGGCGGCCTGGGCGGGTGCGGTGGCGAGGCCGGCGGTGACGCCCAGGGCGAGGGCGGGCGCCAGCAGGGCCTTGAGGAGGGTGCGGACGGTGCGGTTGGCCATGGTGGTCCTTCCATGGGTGGGGGGAACGCGGTCACCGCGTCCTGAGGGTCAGGACGCAGTCCTCGCCGGCGGCCAGGTCGAGCGACCGGGCTCCGGTCGAAGTCCTGAGTTCGATGCGGTGGGTGCGGGTGGGGCGCAGGACGGCGGTGGCGCCGTCGGGGGTCCAGGTCAGGTCGAGGCCGGCGCCGAAGCGGGTGCGGATGCCGCGCAATGCGCCGCGGGGGTGGGCCGGGGGCGGGGCGGGGAGCAGGACGAGGCGGTCGGGGGTGGACCGGACAAGGGCCTCGATGAGCACGGCGGGCAGGGTGTGGGCGGCGTCGGCGTTGTAGACGTCGCGGCGCGGGTAGTGCGAGCTCATCAGCGAGGCGTGGAAGTGGTCGCCGTGCAGGACCTGGTGGAGGGCGTGTCCGACACGGTCGCCGTCGTGGAGGCGGGCCGCGATCAGGGCGTGGTGGAGGTGGCCGTGGGCGGAGTCGTTCTCGGCGCCGCGCAGGCACAGGGCGCGGTGCGCGGCGGCGGCGAGTTCGGGGGTGTCGTGGGGGGTGATCTCCTCGAGCGGCCAGACGCCGTAGAGGTGGCTGAGGTGGCGGTGGTCGTAGGCGTCCTCGAGGCCGGGCCAGGCCCATTCGGCGAGTGCTCCGTCGGCGTTGATCCGGTGCGGCGGGAGGGCCGCGGCCAGGGCGCGCCAGCGGTCTGCGTGCTCCGGGTGGTAGGTGGCGGCGGTGAGCAGGGCGTGGCGGGCGGCGGAGAGGTCCATGGCGGCGTTGAGAGCGCCCCAACTGCCGCCGGTGGGGCGGTTCTCGGGTGAGTAGGAGGGGACGACGGCGAGTCGGCCCTCGCTGTCCGTGCGGGTGAGGAAGTCCTCGTAGAACGCGGCGACCTCGGCGAGGGCGGCGGCGGTGCGCGGGTCGCGACGGCCGTGGGTCTCGTCGTGGTCGACGAGTGGTTTGAGCAGCCAGTCGGCGCCGGCGGTCCACAGGTGGAGGGGGTATGCGCGGTCGAAGTGGTAGGCGTGGCCGGTGGCGCCGTCGGTGTGGGCGGGGGCGACCACGCCGCGGGCGCCGAAGACGGCGCGGGCGTTGTCGCGCCAGTCGGGCAGCTGGCGGTGGACGAGGGAGGCGAGGGCCGCGGTGACCTCGGGGAGGGCGGCGGCGGTGGCGGAGGCGGTCTGGAGGTTGAGGTTGGCGTCGGTGGTGAAGGCGCCGGACCAGGCGGTGTCCCAGTCTCCGGTCCACAGGCCGGTGAGGCGGGGCGGGTTGAGGCCGCTGGAGGAGAGCAGGTGGTAGCGGCCGGCGGCGAAGAGCCGTTCGGTGAGGGCGGGGCTGTCCGGCCGGGTGAGCAGCGCGGAGCCCGGCAGGGCGCGTTCGGCGGGGTCGGCGGCGAGGTCGAGGGTGACGCGGTCGTAGGCGGTGCGGTGGTGGGGCAGGTGGCGGGCGAGGAGGGCGTCGAAGGAGCCGCACGCGAGGTGGAGCAGGTCGCGCAGGGCCCGGCCCTCGGCGCGGGTGTCGCTCTCGCCGGTGTGCCGCCGGACCCGGGTGAGCAGCAGGACGGACCGGGCGTCCTCCACGCGTGCTCCCCGGGGGCCTGGGGTGGCGGCTACACCGGCGACGAGGGTGACGCCGGTGTAGCCGCGGGTGCTGCCCGGGTAGCGCACGCGCAGGCCGAGCAGGGTGCCGTCGGGGGTGAGGACGGTGTCGTGGCGGACGTCGAGTGTCCCGGGGGCGCCGGGGAGGCGGTGGTCCAGGGCGATGTCGAGGGCGGCGGCGGGGGCGGTGACGTGCTGGACGAGGACGTCGTCGGCGCGGGAGACGAAGAGCCGCGCGGTGCGGCCGGCGCAGTGGGTCGCGGCCACGCCGGTGCGGAAGTCGAGGGTGCGGCGGTGGTCGCCGAGGTCGCCCGGCGAGAGGCGCATGCGGATCCGGAAGGCGGGGTGGAAGGGCCGGACCCAGCGCAGCGGGCGGCCGTCGGTGAGGTCCTCGGCGGCGGTGCGGTCTCCGGCGAGGAGGCGGTCCTGGATCTCGCGGAGGCGGTGGGCGAGGCGGGGAGGGTGCCGGTCGTGGTCGTCCTGGCCGTCGGGGTCGGGGCGGACCAGGGTGTGGTGGGTGACGATCACCTGTTCGTCGTGGGGGTGGCCGAAGGCCATGGCGCCGTGCCGGCCGTTTCCGCTGAGGTAGGCGTCCTCCCAGCGGGCGGCGGGGTGCGGCTCCCAGGTGCCGTGGACGGGGGTCGCGCTCATGGCCGCAGGACCGCGGCGCCGCGGTGGGCGAGGGTGACCCGGTCGGTGCGGGTGGCGCCCGTCAGGAGGTCGTGGTGAGTGCCGGGGACGTCGACGGTGACCGGTTCGGGGCCGTGGTTGAGGAGGAAGAGCAGGGCGCCGCGGCGTACCGCTTCGACGTGGTCGGGCAGGCCGTCGAGGGGCGGCCGGATGCCCGCGGCGGCGGCCGCCCTGGTGAGCAGGGCGCGCAGCGGTTCGGGTTCGGGGAGGGTGGAGAGGTACCAGGCGCGGCCCTTGCGCAGGACGGCGGGCAGGCCGTCGAGTTCGCCGCCCTGGTAGGGCGTGGTCTCGTCGGCGGTGCCGTCGGCCTCCAGCTCCTCGGACCACAGGGTGCCGCGGAAGCCGGCGCAGCGGACGCTCTCGCCCTCCTCCAGCGGCCACCATTCGTGGAGGGTGCGGATGCCGAACAGGTCGCGCAGCCGGGCGTCCATCGTGCCGGGGCGGATCCGGTCGTTCTCGTCGGCCAGGCCGGTCATGTAGCCGCAGACGAGGGTGCCGCCGCGGGCGACGTGGGCGAGGAGGTTGTCGACGGCGGCGTCGGTGAGGAGGTAGAGCTGGGGGACGACGACCATCCGGTAGGCGGACAGGTCGTGTTCGGGGTGGGCGAAGTCCGTGGTGAGGTGGGCCTGCCACAGGGCGCGGTGCCAGGCGCCGAGGATGTGCGGGTAGTCGGTGGCGCGTGAGGGGCGGGCTTCCTGGTCGCCCGCCCACCAGGAGTGCCAGTCGTGCAGCACGGCGATGTCGGCGGTGACGCGGCCGCCGTGGACGTGCGGGGCGATGCGGGCGAGGTCGGCGCCGAGCTGCCTGATCTCCTGGTGGGTGCGGCCTCGCGGTCCCGCGTGGCCGAGCATGCCGGAGTGGAACTTCTCGGCCCCCTGACGCGACTGGCGCCACTGGAAGTAGCAGACGGCGTCGGCGCCGCGGGCCACCGCCTGCAGGGTCCACAGGCGGTTGAGTCCGCGGGGCTTGGGGTGGTTGACGCCGCGCCAGTTGACCGCGCCGGCGGCCTGTTCCATGAGCATCCACGGGCCGCGGGCCTGGGAGCGGGTCATGTCCTGCACGAGGGCGCCGCTCTGCGCGCCGAGCGGGTCGCGGGGGTCGGGGTAGAGGTCGACGGAGACGACGTCCTCCTCCTCGGCCCAGCGCCAGGCGTCCTGTCCCGCCCACAGCGGCATGAAGTTGGTGGTGACCGGCAGGTGCGGGGTGTGGCGGCGGACGATGTCGCGTTCGGCCGTGAAGCACTCGAGGAGCATGTCGGAGGTGAAGCGCCGGAAGTCGAGCACCTGGGCGGGGTTCTTCAGGTAGTGCGCGCGGCGGGGCGGCAGCACCTGTTCCCAGTCTCCGTAGTCCTGGCTCCAGAAGGCGGTGCCCCAGGCCTCGTTGAGGGCGGCGAGGGTGCCGTGGCGGTGGCGCAGCCAGTCGCGGAAGCGGGCCGCGGCCTCGTCGCCCCAGTCGTAGGTGCAGTACTCGTTGTTGATGTGCCACATGGTCAGGGCGGGGTGGCGGGCGTAGCGGGCCGCGAGGTCCTCGGTGATCGCGGCGGCGTGCCGGCGGTAGGCGGCGCTGGAGTGGGAGAAGTGCTGGCGGCCGCCCCACCACTCGACGTGGCCGTCCTCGTCGCGCGGCAGGGTCTCGGGGTGGAGGTGGCCGAGCCAGGGCGGCGGGGAGGCGGTCGGGGTGGCGAGGACGACGCCGACGCCGGCCTCGTGCAGGAGGTCCATCAGCCGGTCGAGCCAGCCGAAGTCCCTTTTGCCGGGCGTCGGTTCGAGACGGGACCAGGAGAAGACGCCGACGGTGACGGAGTTGACGCCGGCCGCCCGCATCAGGCGGACGTCCTCGTGCCAGGTCTCCTCGGGCCACTGCTCCGGGTTGTAGTCGCCGCCGAAGAGGATGCGGCCGCGGGTGACGTCGGCGAGGGTGGGACGGTTCGTGGGGGACGCGTCCATGGCGGTGACCCCGTTCGCAGGGATGGCGGGCAGGGAGGCGGTGCGGTCGGAGGGCGCAGGGCGTGGGTCAGCCCTTGACGGCGCCGGTGAGCATGCCCTCCTTGAAGTGCGTCTGGACGAAGGGCGACAGCACGGCGACGGGCAGCAGCGCCATCACCATCACGGCCATCTGGATGGCCAGCGGGGAGAGTTCGCCGGTGTTGATCTGGGCGGCCAGGCCCACCGGCCGCTGCTCGCGCTGGACGAGCTGGATCATGACGTTCTGCAGCGGCATCATGTCCTGGTCCGTCAGGTAGATCGACGCGTTGAACCAGGCGCTCCAGTAGCCCACCGCGTAGAAGAGGGCGATGACCGCGATCACGGCCCGGGAGAGCGGCAGGACGATGCGGAAGAGGATGCGCCACTCCCCCGCTCCGTCGATGCGGGCACTGTCGATCAGTTCCTGGGAGATGTTCATGAAGAAGGCGCGCAGGACCAGGATGTTGAAGACGCTGACGGCGCTGGGCAGGATCAGCGCCAGGTAGGTGTCGGTGAGGCCGAGGGCCTGCACCAGCAGGTAGGTGGGGATGAGGCCCGCTCCGAAGAACATGGTGGCGAGCAGGGTCATCAGGATCCAGCGGTGGCCGAGGGAGCCGCTGCGGGAGAGGCCGTAGGCGCAGAGCACCGAGACGGCCATGCTGAAGAGGGTGCCGACCAGGGTCACGCCGACGCTGACCAGGGTGGCGCGCTGCACCTGCCCTCCGCCGAGCAGTTCCTGGTAGGCGACGAAGGTGATGCTCTTCGGGATCACGACCAGGCCGCCGGCCTCGTCGATGGTCTTCTTCGTCTGGAGGCTGGTGACGACGACGATCCACAGCGGGAAGAGGATCGACAGGCAGGCCAGGCCGAGGGCGAAGCCCTTGCCCGCCTGTCCGGCCGGGGAGGGCTCCTCCTCCCACGCGGGGCGGGGCGGGGCGCCCCACCGGCCGGGCCGCGGGCCGGGTCCGGCGGAGCGCTGCCCGCCGTGGGCCGGCGCGTCGTCCGCGGGGGTGCCGTCGGCCGGCGGCCCGCCGGCCGGTGTGCCGAGGACGGTGGTCATTTGCGGTAGACCCCCTGTTCGCCCATGAGGTGGGCGACCTTGTTGGCGCCGAGCACGAGGGCCAGGCCGACCAGGCCCTTGATCAGTCCCGCCGCGGCGGCGTAGCCGAAGTCCTGGTTGCGGATGCCGTTCCACCAGACGTAGGTGTCGAGGACCTCGGAGGCCTCGATCCCCACGGCCTGCCGTTGGAGGAGGAGTTGCTCGAATCCGACGGTGAGGGCGTCGCCCACCCGCAGGACCAGGAGGAGGGCGATCACCGGGCGCAGGGCGGGCAGGGTGACGTGCCACATGCGGCGCAGGCGTCCGGCGCCGTCCATGGCGGCGGCCTCGTACAGCTCGCCGGGGACGGAGGAGAGCGCGGCGAGGAAGACGATGATGCCCCAGCCGGCGTCCTTCCAGACGGCCTGCAGGGTGACCAGGTACTTGAAGACCTCCGGGTCGGTCATCAGGTCGAAGCCCTCGTAGCCGTGCTGACGGAGGGTCTGCGCGATGATGCCCGCGCCGCCGAAGATCTGCAGGAAGACGGTGACGACGAGGACCCAGGAGAAGAAGTGCGGGAGGTACATGATCGCCTGGGCGACGGCCCGCACCCGGGGGCGGACCACGCTGTTGATGAGCAGGGCGAGCACGACGGGGATGGGGAAGAACAGCACCAGCTGAAGGAAGAACAGCACGAAGGTGTTCCGCACGGCGTGCCAGAACGCGGAGTCCGCGAAGATCCGCTCGAACTGCTCGAACCCGATCCAGGGGCTCTCCAGGACGGCGACGAACCCGTTCTCGCTGAGGTAGGGGTCGTAGTCCTGGAAGGCGACCACGTTGCCGAGGATCGGCACGTAGTTGAAGACCAGGACCAGCAGCAGCGCCGGCAGGGTCATCAGGACGAGGGTGCGGTCGCGCCGCCACCGGGTGCGCAAGGGCTTCGCGCCCTCGCGCCCCGGGGGCCTCGTCGTGGCCCGCCTCGTCGTCCGGCCCCGGCCGGCCGGGCGCTTCTTCCCGGGGCCGGACCCGGGGTCGGGCGTCCCGGCCGGGCTCCGGGGCACCGTGCTGTGCGACACCGGCTACTCCTCGCGTCCTGTCGGGCTCACTTGGCGGTGCCGCTGTCGTCGAGCAGCTTGCGGTACCAGTCGCGCAGGCCGTCGCCGCCCTTGGAGCGCCAGTCGGACACGGCCTGCTGCACGTCGCTGATCTTCTTACGGCCGCGCACCACGTCGTCCTCGAGCTGCTCGAAGTCGTCGGCGAGGTTGGACCAGCGGTTGGGTTCGGTGACGGTGAGGCCGAAGAAGGAGGACTTCTTGGTGAAGGCGCCCATGCGCTGCTGCCACTCGACCATGCCGCGGGTGACGTCGGGCAGGTCGGGATAGGCGATGTAGGGGGCGGGGTTGCCGGTGTAGTCGTAGGCGCCGTTGACCTCGTTGACGCCCTGCGTGGTCTTGACCGGCAGCCCGTCCTTGATCTCGTAGTCGGTTCCCTCGACGCCGTAGGCGGTGAGCATGAACTCCTTGGTGCCGTAGGGAGCGGCGCAGAAGTTGCACAGTGCGAGGAAGTCCTTGACCTGCTGCTCGGTGGCCTTGCGGGAGATGAAGGTGAAGATGTTGGCGGGCTGGACCGCCCAGAGGGTCGGGTCGCCGCCGTCGGCGCCGAAGATGTCGAACGCGGCCATCTCGAAGTCGTCGCGCTGGGTGCGCTGTTCGGCGGTCTTGCCCCACCAGTCGGAGATGTTCTGGTTGTAGACCAGCACCTCGCCGGCGGTGAAGCGGTTGCCGGCCTCGCCGCCGGTCTTGCCCTGCACGGCGTCGGGGTGCACCACCTTGGCCGCGTAGAGCTTGCGCGTCCACTCCAGAGCCTCGAGGTAGGCGTCGGTCTCGACGCGGTTGACCAGCTTGTCGCCCTCCAGGTTCCACCACAGGGCCTTGTCGCTGCCGGAGAGGGTGCCGAAGATGTTGAAGGCCGTCCACTTCATGTCGTCGCAGGCCCAGCGCTTGGAGCGGGCGTCGGTGGCCTCCTTGGCCCAGGACAGGAACTCGTCCGGGCTGGTGGGCGGCGTCCAGCCCTCGTCGTCGAACACGTCCTTGCGGTACAGGGGTGCGATGTCGGTGATGTAGGGCGCGGGCATGGGCACCGCCCGCAGCTGCCCGCCGAAGATGCCGCGCTGCCAGGCCTCGGTGGGCACGGCGGCGAGGTTGGGGTAGTCCTTGACCTTGTCGCCGGACAGGTAGGGGCCGAGGTCGGCGAACTTGGCGTTGATGGCGCTGGGTATGCGGCCCATCAGGTTCCAGCCGGGGACGACCACGACGTCGGGGATGGTGCTGGAGGCGAGGACGGCGCCGAGCTTCTGGTCGTAGGTGTTGCCGTCCTGGTTCTGCCAGGTGACCTTGACGCCGGCGGCCTCGTCCATCGCCTTGTAGTACGGGTTGTCACCCTTGGGCGGGGTCCCCCAGAAGGGCGACATGACGGTGAGGGCGCCGCCGCTGCCCAGCTTGCTCGGGACCGAGGTCTTCAGTTCGGCCGCGGGGATCGCCTTGGTGAAGCCGGCCGCCGATCCGTTCTTCGTCGGCAGGTCCGGCGTGACGACGTTCGACGCCACGAAGGCCGGGAGGAGTTTGCGTGCGTCCTTGCCGGAGGTGGCGCCCTCCTTGCGGTCCTCCTGCTCGCCACCGCAGGCGGCGAGCAGCGGCATCCCGCCGGCCACCGCGGCGGTGACGACCGCGGTGGAGGCGAGGAAGCTCCTGCGGCTGGGGCCGGCGGAGGTGGGGGCGGCGTTCGGCGTCATTGCGTCAACCCTTCGTGGCGCACCAGGACACTCGGCGGTGGCCGGTCGGCTGCGGTGTCTTCGGCGGAGCTGGCTGAACTGGCTGAGCTGGAACGGTGGTCGACGACGGGGACGCCGGATGCGGCCCTGTCGAAGCGCTTCGATGTGCAGCGAGGTTAGGTGAACACCATGGGGCGCACAAGACTCGTTTCGAAACTTCCTGGGAGCGGGAACCGGCCGCCTTGTTCGCATGCGGTGCGGGGCTTGCCGGTGCGAGAAGGGATTGGGGGCACCGGCCGCCTTGACACCCGCGGGGGGTGCCGTCGAGCATCGAAGCGCTTCGAAAGCAGCCCGCCCTTCCAGCGCCAGGGGGACCACCCGTGACCGCAGCGCCGCCGTCCCTGCCTCCGTTCCGTGATCCTCGGTTGCCGTTCGCCCGGCGCGTGGAGGACCTGCTGTCACGTCTCACGGTGGAGGAGAAGGCGGCGTTCCTGCACCAGTTCGTGCCGGCCGTCGAGCGCCTCGGCGTCGCCGCCTTCCGGACCGGTCAGGAGGCGCTGCACGGCGTCGCGTGGATGGGGCCGGCCACCGTGTTCCCCCAGGCGGTGGGACTGGGGGCGACCTGGAACCCTGGCCTGGTGCGCCGGGTGGGCGAGGCGGTGTCGCGGGAGCTGAGGGCGATGCGCGCCCGTGACGCACGGGTGGGGCTCAACGTGTGGGCGCCGGTGGTCAATCCGCTGCGGCATCCGCTGTGGGGCCGCAACGAGGAGGGCTACTCCGAGGACGCCCGCCTCACCTCGGTGCTCGCCGCCGCGTACACCCGTGGCCTGCGGGGCGACCACCCGGTGTACTGGCGCTCGGCGCCGGTGCTCAAGCACTGGCTGGCGCACAACAACGAGACGGACCGCGACACCGCGTCCAGCTCCGTGCGTCCGCGGGTGCTGCACGAGTACGACCTGCGTGCCTTCCGCGGCGCGGTGGAGGCGGGCGCGGTCGCCGGGGTGATGCCCGCGTACAACCTGGTCAACGGCCGCCCGAACCATGTCTCGCCGTACCTGCGGGATCCGCTGCGCACCTGGACCGACCAGGATCTGCTGGTCTGCTCGGACGCGGGGGCGCCGTCGAACCTGGTCGACTCCGAGCACTATTTCGACACCCACGAGCAGGCACTGGCGGCCTCCTTGCGGGCGGGCGTGGACAGTTTCACCGATCACGGCGAGGACAGCGCGACGACGGTGGGCCGGATCCGCAAGGCTCTGAGCGAGGGGCTGCTGGAGGAGGCCGACCTGGACCGTGCCGTGGCCCGGCAGCTGTCGGTGCGTCTGCGGCTGGGCGAGTTCGACCCGGACGGGGGTCCGCACGCGCGCGACCATGCCTTCGACACGCCGGAGCACCAGGCGCTCGCCCAAGAAGCCGCCGAGCAGTCGGTCGTGCTGCTGAGGAACGAGGGCGTGCTGCCGCTCGCGCCCGGCGACCGGGTGGCGGTGGTCGGGCTGCTCGCCGACGAGTGCAAGGTCGACTGGTACAGCGGGGCCCTGATCCGCGGCCGCACACCGCTGGCGGGACTGCGGGAGCGGTTCGGCGCGGAGCGGGTGGAGTTCGCCGAGGGGGTGGACCGCGTCCTGCTGCGGACCGCCGCGGGCTCCTTCCTGCGGGTACCGCGGGCGACCGGGGCCTCCGGCTCGGCCCGCGACGCCGAGGGCGCCCTGGATCCGGCGCTGCTGACGGGCCGCACCGACCTGCCCCCGCTGACGACCGGGGAGACGGGCACCGAGTTCGCCGTCGTCGACTGGGGCGAGGGGGTGCTGACGCTGCGTGCGCCGGACGGCCGTCATCTCTCGGTCGCGGAGGACGGCTGCGTGCGCGCGTCGGCCGACCGCCCGGGAGGGTGGGTGGTCCAGGAAACCTTCCGTCTGGAGCCTCACGAGGACGGCCATCTGCTGCGGCACCTGGGCACCGGACGGTACGTGACGGTCGGCGCCGACGGTGTGCGGGTCGCGGAGGAGGGCGGGGCCGGGGAGGTCTTCCGCACGGTCTGGACCGCGCGCGGCGAGGAGGCGGTGGCCGCGGTCGCCGAAGGTGCGGACGTGGTCGTGGTGGTCGCCGGCAACGACCCGCACATCAACGGCCGCGAGACCGAGGACCGCGGGACGCTGCGGCTGCCCGCGCACCAGGAGCGACTGCTGCGCGCCGCCCGCGCCGCGAACGCGCGGACGGTGCTGGCGCTGGTGTCGTCCTACCCGTACGCGGTCGACGTCGAGGACGTCCCCGCCGTGCTGTGGAGCGCGCACGGCGGCCAGGCCGCGGGGACCGCCCTGGCGCGGGTGCTCGCCGGTGACGTCTCCCCCTCGGGGCGGCTTCCGCAGACCTGGTACGCGGACGACGCCGACCTGCCCTCGCTGCTCGACTACGACCTGATCGCCTCCCGGCAGACGTACCTCTACTTCGAGGGCCGGCCGCTGTTCCCCTTCGGGCACGGTCTGTCGTACGCCGCGTTCGCCTACGGGGACCTCTCGGCGCGGGTCGAGGGGGATGCGGTGCGGGTCTCCTTCTCGCTCACCAACGCGGGCGGCGTCGCCGCGGCCGAGGTGGCGCAGCTCTACATCCGGGCGGTGGCGCCGTCCGTTCCGCGTCCGCGGCGTGAACTGTTCGCGCACCGGCGTGAGGTGCTGGAGCCGGGGCGGAGCTCGGTCGTCTCCTTCGACGTCCCGCTGTCGCAGCTCGCCTTCTGGGACGTGGCGCTGGGCCGGCTCCGGGTGGAGGCAGGCGCCTACGAGTTCCTGGTCGGCGCCTCCAGCGAGGACGTCCGGCTGCGGGCGACGGTGACGGTGGACGGCGAGCCCGCGGTTCCCCGGCCGGTACCGGAGCGCGGGATCGACGCGGCCTCGTTCGACGAGCAGAGGGGTGTCGAGATCGTCGACCGGACCAAGGTGGACGGTGACGCGGTCACTCCCGTGGGCGGAGAGAGAGGTGAACTGCTCTACCGGAGCTGCGACTTCGGGTCGGGGGTGACCGGGGTGGTCGTGGAGGTGTCGGGGGCGGGGAGTGTGGAGCTGTTCCTCGGCGACGGCTCCCCCGCGGTCCGGCTCGGCCCGGAGGGCCCCACGGCGGGTCCGTACGACTACGCCGTGCTGAGCGCGCCCCTGGCCGCGCGCGGCGTGCACGACGTGCGGGTACTGCTGCGCGGGGCGTTGCGGCTGGCACGGATCGGGTTCACGGGCTGACGGATCGGGTTCACGGGCTGAGGACGCGGGGGCGCCTTTCGCGGCGGGTGTGCCCGCGCGGGTTGGCGTCCGCGCGGGCACGGTTCGGGTTCGGGTGACAGCGGGGGGTGCGAGGGCGTCGGCCTTCGGCCTGCGCTCCGTGCGGGTCGGCGTCCGCACGGCTCGGAGTCCGCGTGAGGGGCATCAGCACGGCGCGGTCCGCGCGGGCGCGTTCACGGAGCGGCGGGCCCGGTGGGGCCCGTGCCGTGCACCGGGTGGTCGGGGTGCGGTGGTGCGCGCGGGGCGGTGGTGGTGCGCCGGCCGCCCCGGGTGCGGTCACCGGCCCACACGGGCCCGCCTGCGGCGTCCTCGCCGGGGCGAGGGAACGCCCGGGCGGGGCCTGGCCCGCTGCGGCCGGACGTCGTCGATCCGGCTCTCCGTGCCCGGGAGTCTGCCCAGGTGGTAGAGCCATGCCGCCCCACCGGCGGAGAGGAGGCCGACGACCACGCAGCACGCCCACGGCAGCCACAGCTGTCCGGTGCGTTCCCCGACGTCCATCGCCCAGCCGACCGCACTGGTGCAGCCGGAGGCGGCGACCCCCGAGATGACGTAGAAGAACCCGAAGTACGTGCCGATCAGTCCGTCGGCGGCGTGCCGCGAGACCAGCTCGAGCGTGGACGGCTGGGTGGCCATCTGACCGAGTGCCAGCAGGAAGGCGCCGGCCGCGAGCGGGAGCAGGAGGAGCACGACGTCCGGCCGTCCCACGCTGTCGTTCTCGGGCACGTGGAGCAGGAGCAGCAGCGGGGGCAGGAAGGCCAGCCCCATGACGGCCAGGCCGGGCGCGATCCACGCGGCCGGGCCGCCCTTGGCCCGTACCAGGCGCGTCACGCGCAGCTGGAGGGCGAGGCTGGCCAGGGCTCCGACCATCGGTATGACCGCCGCGGCCGCGGGCGCGCCCGACACGTGCTGCGCCGCGTTCACGAACAGCAGGTACACCTGGTTCTCCAGCGCCGTCAGGGCCGTCATGGTGAGGGAGAAGGTCAGGAAGTGCCGGTCGCTCAGGACGTGGAGACAGCCGCGGAGGATCGAGCAGTTGCGGCTCCGCCGCTCGGCCCGGCCGACGCGGGCGTGGGCCGGCAGCATGAAGAGCTGAAGCATCGTCATCGCCGCGAGCACGACCGCGGCGGTGACCGCCGTCGCCCGGAAGTCGATCATGCACAGCGCGCTGCCCAGGGCCAGGCCGATCAGCCCGCCGGTGGCGGTGAAGACGTTGAGCATGGCGAAGACCTCGGCCCGGCGGTCCGGCGGGGCGGCCTGGGCGGCGCAGGTCCGCATGGCCGGATAGAGCATGGCCCCGGCGACGCCGGTGAGGACGGAGGCGGCGAACACCGCGCGGACGTCGTCCACGACGGCGAACAGCGCGAAGCCCGACAGGCGCAGGAGACAGCCGATCGGGATGACGCGGTGCCCCCCGATCCGGTCGGAGGCGGTTCCCCCCAGCACGACCAGGCCCTGATGGCTCAGCTGGATGGTGCCCAGGACGGCTCCCACGGTCGCCGCGGACATGCCGAGGCTGCCGCCGAGGTGTCCGGCAAGGAAGGGGAACAGCAGGAAGGTCCCGATGTCGATGCCGAGTTGGTTCACCATCAGGAACCGGACGGTCGGCGGGAAGCTGCGGACCGTGCGGAAAGTGTCCATGGGGCGTCCTTGCGCACGGCCCGTCGGACTGGCCCGGTGCGCAGGGAGGTCCGTGCATATGCCATTCACCATAGGGAACGGCATGTGTCGCTCGACTCCGATTGCGCAGACATCTACCCCATCGAGCGACGGGGTTCATATGGCCGCACGATCAGGTGGTCCGACGCTCGTGCGCGGGCTCACCACAATCACCCCGAGTGGTGAGAACGTGCGCCCCCACCTCGGCAAACACCCGGGCGACACGGTAGCCGCCGCGCCTTCCGGCTGGTGGGAGGCGGAGCGGCCGGTGCGGCGGGAGGGCGCACGCGAGGCACCTCAGGGCAGCACCTCACGGTGCGCCGCGAACGGGCAGGTCTGCGGGTGCGAACGCCCCTTGCTGTCACACGGACCGTGATGGCGACGGCGCGTGACGGCGGCGCCGCCGGACGGTGCGGTCGCCCCCGTCGGGCCGAGTTGCAGGCCGCTGCGGCGGGGAGCAGAGTGTTGTCAGGGCACGTCTGCGCACCGTCGAGCCGCGGCTCCGGTGACGCTCCTCGGGCGGACGAGGAACACAGGTGAACACAGGCCACGCCCGGTCCCAGCGCATCTCTCGGAACTGTTTTGGAGTCGCCATGCCCGGAGTTTCCCGGAGGACCCGAAGGAGGATCCCCCGTCTTGTCGGCGCGTCCTGCCTGGCGGCCTCGCTGACCCTCCCGGCGGGCGTGACCACCGCGGTCGCCGCGCCCTGGGATGTCGGGCGGACGGCGGTCGGCGAGGCGGAGCCCACCCCTCCCCCGCCGCCGACGGACCCCCAGACACCGGAGCAGCAGACTCCGGACCCTCCGCAGGACACGCAGGATCCGGGAACGCGGCCCCCGGAGACCGACACCCCCGAGACCCCCGACACGGAGCCCGGGACGGACGTCCCCGAGTCGCCGGACGACCTCACGGCGGAGGACCGGGACAAGACCGACCAGGCACTGGACCGGATCGACGACCTGGACGTGCCCGCGGAGGTGAAGGCCGAGCTGAAGCAGGCCGTGGCGAAGATCGCCGGGGCCCTCGACGATCCGAACACGAGCCCCGGCGACGCGAAGATCTATCGCCAGATCCTCACCGACATCAACGCCGCCCTGGTCCCCGTCGCGGATCCCGCGACGCCCCCGGAGAAGCGGCGCGCCCTGACGGACGGGCTCCGGTCCCTGGACGGGGTGCTCACCACGGCGACGAACGAACAGGCGCCCGCTGCGGAGAGCACCGCCTCCCGGCAGCTGGCGGGCAATGTGGCCCGGTGCACGGCGCTGCTCGCCGCCGGGAACGCCGCCTCGGGCAGGCAGCGGGAGGCCGACACGTCCATGCGGCACTACCGCACCGTCGTGGCCGGGACGACGGACCAGCCGAGGATCGAGGCGTCCCAGGACAGGACGGCGGTCGCGCGCGAGGTGAACACCCAGGCGCGGGCCTTGGCGACCTCGCAGAATCCCCAGGCGACGGACGGGGACCGGGAGGAGGCCGACAAGGAGCTGGAGCGGTCGGACCGGGTGACCGAGAACTCGGGTTACCGGCAGGTCATCCGTCAGGTGAAGAGCTACGACGCCTCCGACATGTGCGTCTCGGCCATCGAGGAACGGACGCGTCAGGCCGGCTGGTCGATAGGGTCGTTGTGGGGCCTCTCGGACGATGCCTGCAAGGAGCCGCGGTCCGCCGGGGTCGACGACACCTCGAGCGACTGGAACAAGCTGTTCGTCTGCGTGGACGACAAGAACTTCTCGTCCTGTCCCGCCTACATCCCGAAGGACTGAGCAGGCCTCCGGGCCCGGGCGGCGGTCACCGACGGAGTAGTCCGCCTTGAGGTCCGCCGCCCCGGGTCCCAACCTTGTCGCATGGGCATCCAGCCATGGGTGATCGTCGAGGCGCCGGACGCCCGCGGCCTCCGCAAGGTCGTGATCAACGGCGAGGTGGCCGGAACCGCCTGGTCGTTCGACGAGCTGGTGCGGCTCCTCGGCCGCCTCGGCTACCCACCCTCCACGGACATGCAGGACCCGGCCACCGTGCTCTGGCGCGGCAGGGACAGTGGAATCTGGCCCGACCGCCCGTGGCGCAGGCGGGCCACCGCGGCACTGATGTTCCTGGGCCTTCTCGTCTCCGCCGCACTGCACATGGCGATCGGGTGGCCGGACGCCCTGAAGGCGCTGACCTTCGCGCAGAGAATCGTCGGGGCCATCTTCGTCCTGGCGGGCCTGGTCCAGTGCGTGGCGGCAGCGGCGGTCTTCGACCACTTCGGCCGGCGGCGTTCGCGGGTGTCCGGCTCGCTCGTCCTGCTCGGTGCGTTCATCGCCCTGCCCACCAGCGCGATGCTCATCTTCATGTGGCTGGAGGAGCGGGAGTACACGCCCTATCTGCTGGTGTTCATGCCGCTGTCGCTCTGGTCCGTGTGGGCACTGGTCCTCCTGGTCCGGGAGAAGGCGTGGAGGGGTGTGCCACAGCCGAAGAAGTTCGCCGCCGGGGTGGTCTTCAGCGGGCTCCTGACGGCCGTCAGCCTCGCCTACTCGACGATGTACCAGCCCACCGCGGAACCGATCCGCTTCGTCCTCAAGGCGACCTTCGGCCGGCCGCAGACCGACGCCGACGCCGGCTATGTCGCGGTCCCCCTGACGCTGTACGTGAAGAACGACGGGGGAATTCCCGTCTACGTCGTCAACGACGACTACACGGTGTGGGGGTCGGAGTTCAGCCGTTCCGAGGAAGGCGAAGGGCTGCGGAACTGGGCGGAGGACACCAAGTTCCGTTACGTCCCGGAGGCCGAGCGCTACGCCCGCGCGACGGACAGAGAGGTGCTGCGCACCGGGCATTTCTACGGCCCCGGCGCCTGGCTCGACGCGGGCGAGGAGTTCTCGTCGCAGAAGGTGGTCAGGCTTCCCAAGGACGCCGGCTACGGCGAGCTGGAAGCGACCGTGTCGATGAACTACATGCGGAAGGACCGCGGCAGGATCGACGACCGGTTCAGCTCCCCGGTGTTCTCCTGGGACAGGAACAACAAGCGGTTCTACTGTCCTCCGGAACAGTGCGGGGAGAACGTCGTCTACCACGGCCGGGTGCGTCACAACAACAACCTGGTGAACGTGACGCGCAGGCCGCGCTACGTCACGGCGATCTGGAGCCCGAGGCGGGGCCCCAGTGTCTTCATCTCCTCGTTCGACTTCGGCACGCGGGGCCTCTACGTCTACGGCGAGAGCATCGACAAGGCGGAGGTGGCGAGGGAGAAGGACCGGTTCGGCACCGCGATGGTCTCCGCCAACGCGAAGCTGCTCACGTCCGGTTTCCTACGCCGTCCGGGGACCGGCTGAGTCCGCGGTGCGCCGGTCAGGCCGGTCCGTCGGTGGGGAGGCGGGGCGGGTCCAGCCAGTCCTGGGAGAGGCCGAGGTCCGTGACGCTGGTGAGGGGTTCGCCCCAGGTGCGGCCCGGACGGGTGTCGGTGAGGAACCAGCACGCGAAGTGGTCGTCCAGGACGCCGCGGCTGGAGGGCAGGTAGCAGGTGAAGAGCGGCTGCTCGCCGATGCCGAGGCCGTGGAGCGGGGCGACGCGGGGCGCGTCGCCGACGACCAGGCGGGCCCTGGCCCGGTGGCCGAGGGCGACGTCCGCGTCGCCTTCGAAGTAGACGAAGGACTTCATCAGCATGCCCCGGAAGGCACAGTAGTTGGCCGCGCCCAGACGCAGCGGCAGGGCTGTCGCGGGCGGGCGCTCGACCTCGATGTACGTGCCGGCGCGGCCGTCGTCCTCGTACCTGCTGGAGACCGTGGAGCCGCCGACGGTGAAGTCCAGGTGGGCCTGGTGCTTGGGCATGCCCCAGATGCCCTTCCCGCCCTTGACCGAGACCTCGCTGCTGACCGGCAGGTCGAGCACGTACTGTCCGGTGCCGAAGACGCCGGGCAGCAGCCCGGGCAGCAGCGGGGGCGCCGGGCGGGGGCCGTGGGTGCAGGCGAGGGCGAGGGAGTACTCGATGTACCGTCCGATGTCGGTGCTGCGGTAGTCGATCACGGTGACCACGAGCACCCCGTGACCGCCCGGGAGCGTCAGGGGGTGCAGTTCGCACCCGGGCAGCAGGCGGGCCGCGGCCTCGCGGTCGACGGGGAAGGCGGCCATCAGCACGGGTGAGTCCGCGGAGTTGACCGGCATGCGGAAGGGGATGCCGTCGACCAGGGCGTGCCGGCCGGCGAGGCGGCGCTGACGCCGGGGGTAGGGGGACGGCAGGGCGCGCAGGACCGGGCGGACCAGGGACGGCAGTACGGGCGGGAGTGCCTTGGGCGCGGTCATCGTGCCAGCTCCTCGAGGATCAGGGGAAAGCTGTCGGACGCCGCCCGGTGTCCGAGGAAGACGTCCAGGTGCCCGTAACCGGGCAGGACGTGCAGGCTGTCGCGGCCTGGGCGGTGGCGCCGCAGGAAGTCGAAGGTCCGCCGCTGGCTGTCGGCGAGGAAGCAGCGGTTGTCCCGGCCCGCCAGGAGGACGACGCGCGCGTCGGTGCGCGGGGCCTCCTCGGCGAACGAGGGGGGCAGCCCCCTCACCGCTCCGGTCGCCACCAGCTGTCCGGCCCGCACGCACCGCGCCATCTGGGCGAAGAAGGTCATCGGGACCTCGGCGAACTCGCCGCGGATCCAGTCGTGGGTCGCCTCGTCGAGCTGCTCGTGCGACCACAGCGCGGGCCGGCCGCTGCCGTAGGTGAAGCTCACCATGCGGCACACCCGGTTGCGGCACTCGGGGTGGGTGGCGCGTACGCCCTGGACCACCAGCCAGGGGACCGTGCCGCGGGGCCGGTCGCCCCAGGCCGGGGAGATGTACGGCGTCAGCCGGCTGATCACCGGCGCGAGGCGGCCGATCTTGACGGTGGAGAACCGCGGGATGACGGGGTGCAGCGAGACCGCGTTGCTGACCACGGTGTCCACCTCGGGCAGCAGCCCCGCGGCGGCGGCCATCATGAACGAGGTCGAGCCCTGGCAGTGCACGACCGCCTTGAGCCGGTCGGCGCCCGTCGCGGCCAGTACGTGCGCGACCGCGGCCGGATGGTCGTAGGCGGCCGCCTCGTCCAGGGTCCACGGCGTCGGCTCGAAGTCGATCGACGCGCGCCAGTTGAGCAGCCACACGTCCCAGCCCTCGTCGATGAGGGCGTCCACCAGGGTGCGGGGCGTGGGTGGGCGGAAGATCTCCGCGCGTACTCCCGCGCCGTGGACCAGGAGGACGGGGCCGCGTGTCGGCGGGTGGCGTCCGCTGACGTGGACGAGGGTGAGCGGCCGTCCGTCCAGCGCGGTCAGCGGGCGCACCTCGGTGACGTGGTCCCGGCGGGTGGTGGGCCGCGACGGGCGGGTCACGGGCGACGGTGTGGCGGTCACGGTGTCCTCGCCTCCCTGGCGATCACGATCGGCTCCTCGATCAGGCTCACGGACGGCAGCCTGGCGGGTACCGGCCGTCCGCCGCCGGCGGGGTCCTCCGTCACCTCCCAGTCGCGGCAGACGCCGTCGAGGACGAGGGGGTGCACGGTGAGGGTGCCGTCGGGGGCGATCCGGATCCGCAGGAAGCCCTTGCCGTCCTCGACGCCCTGGCCCGACATCTGCCACTCGCAGACCGTGCCGTGACGTGCCGACAGCAGCCACAGGGCGAACGCCTCGGAGCCGGCGAACGCGCCGACGGCGCCGGCCAGGAGCAGGCACAGCAGCAGGACCGTCCATCCGGGCCAGCCGGCCGGGAAGGGCAGGCTCACGGCGGCCACCAGGGCCAGCAGGGCCACTCCCGCCTGCAGGAGGACGGCGGACGCCGGTCTCGGGGGCCTGGCGGGCGCGGGTACCCGTAGCCCTCCCTTGCGTCGCCGGCGCGCCAGGTGGACCAGCCAGGGCACGGCCGTCAGCGCCGCGGCGACGCCGGCGAAGGCCCCGGCGAAGCGCAGGACGTCCGCCCAGCCGCCTGCGCGGACCGCGTCGACGGGTCCGGTCCCCAGGGACAGGCCGAACAGGAGGGCTGCCAGCAGGAACAGGACGATGTGCAGGCCCCCCGTCAGCAGTCCGAAGCCGGGGTTGCGCCGGGTCACCCAGAACCGCTTCCACGGCTGCGCGATGCGGCGGGCCAGGCGGCGGGACTCCCCTCGCGGCGGGTGCGTCCGGTGCGTCAGGTGGAAGTCCACCGGGTCGTCCTTCTCCTGCAGGCGGGCCTCGGGCGGCGGCAGCGCCAGCCGTTCGGGGAGTCGGTGGGTGGCCGTCAGGTAGGCGCCGCCCAGTCCGCAGGTGACCATCTGGCGGCGGCGGGGGTCGGGAGGCGCCCCGCCGGTGCCGGGCGGGTCCGTCTCGAGGTGTTCGGCGTAGCGGGCGTAGTGGTGGCGGTCCCCGGTCAGCCACAGTCGCACCGAGGCGCCGGTCGGGGTGCGGGCGCCGCTCTCCCGGTCGGTGAGGCGGGTGCGGACGACGTTGCGGTCGAACCAGTGCAGGGCGTCGAAGGCGTCGGCGTCCCCTTCGACGCACTTGACCCAGGCGGGCACGGCGGAGCAGACGATGACGCCGTCGCCCGGTCCCAGCCGTGCGGACAGGTGGGTCTCGAAGAACCGGAGCTGCGGCTCGTCGAAGGAGGACTCGAACTGGCTGTCCAGCCCGGCCAGCCACCAGCCCTGCGGCAGTTGGACGACGAAGTAGCTGCGGTTCTGGCGGGTACGCCAGCCGCCGATGTCGCGCTGCTGGGCGAAGACCCGGAGGAAGGACGTGAGGCCGTCGTACCAGTCGTGGTTGCCGGGCAGGGCGACCATCAGCGGGCCGGGGCCGGTGGGCAGTGCGGCGCGGTAGGGGCCCGTCATCCGGTTGGCGTACGCCGACGCCGAGGCCACCGGGTAGACCTCGTCGCCGCCGAGCACCAGCATCGAGCCTCGCGGCAGCCTCGTGGGTTCGCCGTCCTGACGCTCCACGGGCAGGTCGTCCTCGGCCAGGGTCCAGGCGACGGAACTGGTCGCGTCGAAGCCGTCGCCGAGGTCCGCTGCGTAGTCGAACCACATCTCCGTGGCATCCGGGTCGTCGAGGGGCGCGCGCAGGGGCCGCGCGTCCAGGGCTCCCTGGATCTCCCGTTTGTCCAGGTAGCCGGCGAGGGTCACGCCGAGTACGACCTTGCCGACGCTGCGGGCCAGTTCGCCCGGTTCGAGCCACCGCACCCGTTCCTCGGGGACGAAGGGCAGTGCGAGCTCCTTCGCCCTCCGGTGCAGTTCGGGGGACCTCATCGCAGGCCCTCCCGGCCGAGCCACGGGGCGTACACGTCCCACAGTTCGCCCAGGAACAGGCGCCCGAAGCGCTGCAGCGCCCGTCCGGGGTGCGGGCCGTCGGTGCGGAAGGTGGTCAGCTGCTGGGCGAAGTCGTCGGGCCTGATGGTGAGGACGCCCGCTCCGAGGACGGGCGCGTCCGCGTCGTCCCGCGGGGCGACGTGCCCGGCGAGCAGGCGCACGTACAGGGTGGTGGTGTCCTGCCAGACGTCGGCGCCGGGGTCGTCCCGGATGTCCTTGTGACCGGTCAGCGTCACCGGGTTGCCGCCGGGGTCGCGCAGTTCCAGCCGGTAGAGCATGCGCCGGTCGGCCGGGTCGTCGCCGCGGGTGAAGAGGTTGAACGATCCGCGTTCGACGGGGAGGCGGCCGCCGAGGACGTCGCAGTCGACGTGCCCGGTGGCGACGGCGGGGTGCGCGGGGTCGTCGGCGAAGCGGTCGACGTCGTCGGTGGTGATGGTCAGGCGGAAGGACAGGCGTTGCCGGAGCTGTCGGCCCGTTTCGCGGCCGCGCAGGGGGTCCTGCTCCCCCAGGGCGGCGTGGCCCTTCATCTCCTCGGTGAAGGAGAGGGCCGTGGGCCGCCCACCGGCGGGTGAGCCTGCGGGTGGGTCGGCGGGTGAGTCGTCGGGCGGCCGGCTCCCGGGGGTGTCCCGCGGGTCCGTGGGGGTCGGGGTGCCGGCGTCGGGGTGGCGGGGCGTGGAGGCTTCCTGTTCCAGGAGGCGGTCGCAGGCGCGGTCGGCGAAGGCGGCGATGGTCAGCGACGGGTTGGCGCCGACCGGGCCGGGCAGCGCCGAGCCGTCCAGGACGTACAGGCCGGGGAAGCCGAAGACCTCGCCGAAGGAGTCGCAGACGCCCTCGCCGGGGTGCCGGCCCATGGGGGCGCCGCCGAGGGGATGGACGGTGATCACCCGGTGCGACCACCACAGCGGGTTGTCGTGGAACTCCGCCCCCAGTTCGGCGCCGAGGTCGCTCATGACCGACCGCAGGCGTTCGAAGTAGCGCAGTGACGTCGCGGTGGTCCAGTCGACGTCGAGGTAACCGTTGCGCAGGCCCATCCGGCCGTCCGGCACGTCGCGGCCCATGCCGAGCAGGGGCAGGGAGGCGTCGGAGAACTCGGCCGGTCCCAGCAGCGTCGACATCCGGCGGCTGATGTTGCTCTGCGGGCTGCGGCTCAGCCGTGCCCGCAGCCGGTGGGCGGCGAACGCGAGCATCCGGCGGGTGGACCCGGGCATCTGGGCGGCCTCGGCAAGCCAGTCGACGAACGCGGGGTAGCCCGCGTCCTCGACGTAGAAACCGCGCCGGTCGCGGCTTCCGCCGTCGGCCCCGTCGTGTTCGGCCCCGTCGTGTTCGGCCCCGCCCTCCCCGTCGAGCGTGTCGCCGACGCGCACCGCGCTGGTGATGACCGGTCCGGTGCTGCCGCGCAGGCTGCGCGGCGCGCCCTGGGCGTCGGTGGCGTGCAGGAGCAGGCCGAGCAGGTCGCCGTTGCCGCAGAAGCGGGTGCCCAGTGCGGCGCTGATGCCGGGCAGCGCGGCGCGGTTGCGCAGCAGCAGGTAGCTGGAGCCGAAGGTGCCGGCCGCGAGGACCAGCGTGCGGCAGGCGATCCGGCGGACGGGAAGCCGGTCGGTCGGCGTCCGCCGGCCTTCCGCCTCCTCCTCGTGCACGACGTAGCGCACCTCGTAGCCGCCGCCCGGCCGGGGCGAGAAGCCGCGCACCTCGCAGCGGGTGCGCAGGTCGGCGCCGTGATGGTGGGCGGCCGACAGGTAGGTGTGGTCCAGGGTGTTCTTGGAGCCGTAGTTGCAGCCGACGTCGCACTCGCCGCTCAGGCGGCAGGTGCTCCGGGGCAGGCCGTGGAGGTTGCCGTAGTCCGGCTCGTCGATCGGTGCGCCGGGCACCGGCGGGGCGCCCGGCCGGGACGCGAAGGTCACCGCGAGCGGGGGCCGCGAGACGGGGAGACCCGCTCCGTCCGCGGCCTCGTGCAGCGCGACGGTCTTGGGGGTGTCGGTGTAGGGGTAGGGGGTGGCGCCGAGCATCCGCTCGACGCGGTCGTAGTGAGGGTCGAGGTCCTGCCGACCGAGCGGCCAGTTCTCGTAGCCGCCGCCCGGCAGCGGTGACTCGTGGACGAACCAGTGCTCGTCCTTGCGCAGGAGGACGTTCGCGTAGATCAGGGAGCCGCCGCCGAGCCCACTGGAGACGACCCCTTCGAGGCCGCGGAAGGACCACAGGTCGAACAGGCCGTGCAGGCCTTCGCTCGGGTCCCAGAAGTTGCGGGACATCGCCGCGGGCGAACGGGCGAAGCTGCCGGGTGGGTACGGCTTGCCCCGCTCCAGCAGCACCACCGACCGCCCGCCCTCGGCCAGGCGGTGCGCGGCGACGGACCCTCCGAAGCCCGAGCCGACCACGACGGCGTCGGTCGTCTCCGTGGCGGTGGGCGGGCGCTGGGCGGGACGGTTGTGGCTGGCCATCGGATCTCCCGGAGTCCGACTGCGGCCCCCTGCTTCCATCGTCGTGCCACCGCACGGCGGGCGCAACGGCAGCCGCGGGGCGTGCGGCGCACCGGAGCCGCGGACCAACGGGGCGGACACGCACCGTGGTTGGCCGGGTTCGGTGCGGATCGGCTGCCCGCCGGGAGCCGGCCGCGCGACCGCCTCCCGGCGGCCTCCGGTCAGACCAGGACGCGGTAGTGCGTGGTCAGGCGTCCGTCGTCGTCCAGCACGTGGAAGGCCAGGCCCGGGGGCTGGTCGCGGTCGGCGGGCGCGTCGCCCTCCCACGGGAGGCGGAGGGTCCAGGTGACGGCCGGGCCGACGATCACGGGGCGGCCGGCGAAGGTGGAGGCGGCCGCCGTGTGCGCGTGGCCGGTGAGGAGGGCGACCACGGCGGGGTGCGCCTCCAGCAGGGCGGCGAGGTCCTGGGGTCGCTGGAGCCTGCAGGAGTCGGGCAGCGGGTGGTGGAGGTCCACCGGCGGCTGGTGGAAGGCGAGGAGCGCGGGCACGCCCTCCGGCAGGGCGGTGAGCTGGGCGTGGGCCCACTCGAGGGTCTCGCCGTCGAGCAGGCCTTCGTCACGGCCGGGGACGGTCGCGTCGATCATCAGGACGGCGGCCCCGGCGACGTGGTGGACGCGGTTGACGGGGCCGGGAGCGGGCTCCTCGCCGAGCAGGGCCTTGCGGTAGGCCCCCCGCGCGTCGTGGTTGCCGGGGCAGGTGAGGACGGGGAACGGGGCCTGGAGGATGCGGGCCGCCTCCTCGTACTCCGCCTCCGTGCCGTGGTCGGCGATGTCGCCGGTGACCAGCACCGCGTCGACCGGGCGGGGCAGCGCGCGCAGGTGCTCCATCACGCGTTCGGCACGTCGGGTGGCCCGCTCGCTGCCGTCCAGGTGTAGGTCGCTGATCTGTGCCAGCAGCACCGTCATCCCGCGCCTCCTTCGGCGGCCCTGCCGCCGGTCGTCGCCGGGACGCCTCGCCCCGGCTTGCCGCACTAACGGAAAAGCTCGTGTTTGCCGTTAGTGACACTAGAGTGCGCCCGTGGCTGTCGGCAACCGGCCGGCGGAACGGCGGAAGGGGACCCTGGTGGGGCGGTGGCTGGCGCTGGAACTGGCGAGCACGATCCGCCACGACGGCGACGGCGGCGTCGCGGACGATCTGGCCACCGTGGCGGGCGCCGCCCGCTGGCTCCACGGGTGCGCGGATCTGTTGTCCGGGGACCTGCCGGAGGGCGGGGTCGTGGCGGACGAGGCCCTGCGGGAGGAGATCGTCGGGGTACGGCGGGCGGTCCGGGCCCTCTTCGCGCGGGCGGTCGCCCCCGGGCCGCCGAGCCCCGCCGACTCGGCCCGTCCGATGCCCTTCGACGAGGCGCTGGACCGGCTGAACACGGCCGCCGCGCGTGCGGCGGTGACGCCGCGGCTGGAGTGGCCCGAGGAGGGCGCGCCGGCCGTCCGCGTGCTGCCCGCGCAGGAGTCCCCCGCCTCGCGGCTGGTGGCGGCGCTGGCCCGCGACGCGATCGGTTTCCTGGCCGGGCCGCAGCGCGAACTGCTGCGGGCCTGCACGGCGCCGCGCTGCGTGCGGTACTTCGTGAAGAGCCACGGCCGGCAGGAGTGGTGCAAGGTCTCCTGCGGGAACCGCGCCCGGGCGGCCCGCCACTACCGGCGTCACCGCACGGAGGCGCAGGACGGCCCCGACGGCCCCGCCCCGTCCTGAGACGCGGGCGGGGCGGTCCGGCGGCGGATCATCCGGCGGTGTAGGCCGCCAGGTGCTCGGCGGTGACGGTCGCGCCGGAGGCGACCAGGTCGGCGGGGGTGCCCTCGAAGACGACGCGGCCGCCTTCGCGGCCCGCGCCGGGACCGAGGTCGACGATCCAGTCCGCGTGCGCCATCACCGCGAGGTGGTGCTCGACGACGACCACGGACTTGCCCGAGTCCACCAGCCGGTCCAGGAGGGTGAGGAGTTGTCCGACGTCGGCGAGGTGGAGGCCGGTGGTCGGTTCGTCGAGGACGTAGACGCCCCCCGGATCGCCCATGTGCGTGGCGAGCTTCAGGCGCTGGCGTTCGCCGCCGGAGAGGGTCGTCAGGGGCTGGCCCAGGGTGAGGTAGCCGAGGCCGACCTCCTCGAGCCGGGTGAGGACGCGGTGCGCGGCAGGCGTGCGGGCCTCTCCGGCGGCGAAGAACTCCAGCGCCCGGGACACCGGCATCGCGAGGACCTCGCTGATGTCGCGGCCGCCGAGGCGGTACTCGAGGACGGCCGGCTGGAAGCGCTTGCCCTCGCAGTCCTCGCAGGGCGTGGAGACCCCCGCCATCATGGCCAGGTCGGTGTAGATGACGCCGGCGCCGTTGCAGACCGGGCAGGCGCCCTCGGAGTTGGCGCTGAACAGGGCGGGCTTGACGCCGTTGGCCTTGGCGAAGGCCTTGCGGATCGGCTCCAGCAGCCCCGTGTAGGTGGCCGGGTTGCTGCGTCGCGAGCCGCGGATCGCGCCCTGGCCGACGGAGACCACGCCCGCCTCTGCGGCGAGCGGGCCGCCCACCAGGGATCCGTGCACCAGTGAGCTCTTGCCGGAGCCGGCGACCCCGGTCACCACGACGAGGACGCCGAGCGGGATGTCGACGTCCACGTCATGGAGGTTGTGGGTGCGCGCGCCGCGGATCTCGAGCTGCCCGGTGGGGGTGCGCACCTTCTCCTTGAGGGTGGTGCGGTCCTCCAGGTGGCGCCCGGTGACGGTGGCCGAGGTGCGCAGGCCCTGGACGGTGCCCTCGAAGCAGACGGTGCCGCCCTCGGTGCCGGCGCCCGGGCCGAGGTCGACGACGTGGTCGGCGATCGCGATCGTCTGCGGCTTGTGCTCGACGACCAGCACCGTGTTGCCCTTGTCGCGCAGGCGCAGCAGCAGGTTGTTGACCCGCCGGATGTCGTGGGGGTGCAGGCCGACGGTGGGCTCGTCGAAGACGTAGGTGACGTCGGTGAGACTGGAGCCGAGGTGGCGGATCATCTTGACGCGCTGGGCCTCCCCGCCGGACAGGCTGCCGGTGGGACGCTCCAGGGCGAGGTAGCCGAGGCCGATCTCGACGAAGGAGTCGAGGACGCCGCGCAGGGCGGTGAGCAGCGGGGCCACCGAGGGCTCGTCGAGTTCGCGGATCCAGGCGGCGAGTTCGCCGATCTCCTGGGAGCAGAGGTCGGCGATGCTGCGGCCGCGGATGCGGGAGGAGCGGGCCGCCTCGTTGAGGCGCGTGCCCTCGCACTCGGGGCAGGTGACGAAGGTGACGGCCCGGTCGACGAACTCGCGGATGTGGGGCTGCATCGCGTCGCGGTCCTTGGAGAGGATCGACTTGCGCAGCTTGGGGATGAGCCCTTCGTAGGTGAGGTTGGCGCCCTCCACCTTGACCTTGACGGGTTCGTGGTGGAGGAAGTCCTCCATCTCCTGCTCGGTGAAGTCGCGGATGGGCTTGTCGGGGTCGAAGAAGCCGGACGCCGCGTAGATCCTGGCGGTCCACCAACTGTCGGACTTCCAGCCGGGGATGGTGAAGGCTCCCTCGCTGATCGACTTGCTGTCGTCGTAGAGCTGGGAGAGGTCGATGTCCGAGACGGCTCCCCGTCCCTCGCAGCGCGTGCACATGCCGCCCGCGCGGGAGAAGGTCTGCTTGACGGTCTTCTGGTTGCCGCGCTCGACGGTGATGGCGCCGCTGGCCCGCACGGAGGGCGTGTTGAACGAGAAGGCGTTGGGCGGGCCGATGTGAGGGTCGCCGAGACGGCTGAACAGGATGCGCAGCATGGCGTTGACGTCGGTGACGGTGCCGACGGTGGAGCGGGGGTCGGCGCCGATGCGTTCCTGGTCGACGACGATGGCCGTCGTCAGACCTTCGAGGACGTCGACGTCGGGCCGGGCGAGGGTCGGCATGAACCCCTGGACGAAGGCGCTGTACGTCTCGTTGATCAGGCGCTGGGACTCGGCGGCGACGGTCTCGAACACCAGGGAGCTCTTGCCGGAGCCGGAGACGCCGGTGAAGACCGTGAGGCGGCGCTTGGGGATGTCGACGCTGACGTCACGGAGGTTGTTGACGCGGGCGCCGTGCACCCGGATCACGTCGTGGGTGGCCGAGGCGGGTGCGTGTCTGCCGTCCGTGGTCGTGGTCCCGGCTTCGCTCATGACGTCCTCCAACGTGGCGGGGAAGAGGGGGAAGGGCTGGTCCGGCGGCGGCGCAGGGGCGATCGGCGTCCGCGTTCCGCTGGATCGCGGTCGCCTTCACCCCAAGATCGGCCACGCCGGCAACACTAGACGCCCGCACCGACAACGCGGGCTCTTTCCCCTGTACCGGCCCGGCCTGCCCTGAATCGGCTCCTTCGGGGTATTCGCGTGCTCACGCGACGGGCGGTGCGCCGCCCGTCGTCCTGGACGACGAGCGAGGACGGGAGGTGATCGTCGTGTCGACCATGCAGCAGCCCCCGGCCGGCGGCGGCCGCAGCGGCGCCCATGGCGCCGACGAGCCGATGGGCGAGTTGGTGCAGCGCGCGTCGCAGCAGCTGACGGAGCTGGTACGCGGCGAGATGAAGCTGGCGCAGGCGGAGATGAAGGAGAAGGGGCGGCGCTACGGCAAGGGCGGCGGACTGTTCGGCGGCGCCGGGGTGGTCGGCTTCCTGACGCTGCAGGCGCTGGTGGCCACCGTGATCGCCGGCCTGGCGGTGCCGCTGCCGGTGTGGGCCGCCGCGCTGATCGTCACCGTGGTGCTCGGCGCGATCGCCGCGGCGATGGCCCTGAGCGGCAGGAAGCAGATCAAGGAAGGCGCACCGCCGACGCCCGAGGAGACGGTGCGGAGCGTGAAGGCCGACGTGGCCGAGATCAAGGAGAGCGTGAAGCGATGACCCAGCCGTCGAACGACGAGTCCACCGCCGCCGGCGAGGAGGATCTGCGGGACCATGTGGAGGCGACCCGCCAGGAGCTCGGGAAGACGGTCGAGGCGCTCGCGGCCAAGGCGGACGTCAAGTCCCGGGCCCAGGAGAAGGCCGCCGAGGTCAAGGGGCAAGCCGCCGCCAAGGCCGGCGAGTTGAAGGTCAAGGCGGCGCAGGGAGCCCGGGCGGCACGGGACCACCGTGCCCTGCTGCTGACGGCAGCGGGCGTGGTCGTCCTGGTGTGGCTGGCGCGCCGTCGCTCGAAGGGGTGAGCGGAAGAGGGTGCCGGACTCCGGCCGGGCCATGGTCGGGCCGGAGTCCGACGTGAGACGGGGGTGCCGGCGCGGCTGTGGACGCCGGCACCCCCGAGGCCGTTCCGGTCGCCACCCTCCTGCCGGCGCGGGCCTGTCCTCCTGGGCGCCCGGCCTGCACCGGGCCCTCGTCCGCCTGGACGGAGGCAACCTTCGTCCGCGCCCCTGCGTCGAGGACCGCCTCGGCGACCTCTTCGGGCGTGCGCCCGTCGGTGGCGACCACCACGCGGGCGACCTCGGTGTACAGGTGGCGACGGGCCTCCATCAGCTCACGCCACTGCTTGCGCGGGTTGACCGTCAGCAGCGGGCGGGCGACGTTCAGCCCGGTGCGCCGGACGGCCTCGTCGACGTCCATCGAGAGGTAGACGACCGGGTGCGCGGCCAGCAGGGCCCGCGAGTCGGCGTCGAGGATCGCGCCGCCGCCGAGGGCGAGGACGCCCTCGTGCTCGGCGAGCGCGGCGGCGACGGCCGCCTTCTCCAGGGCCCGGAAGTGCTCCTCGCCGTCGTCGACGAAGATCTCCGAGATCGCGCGGCCCGCCCAGGTGCCGAAGGCCAGCTGTCCGTTGGCCTCCTGCCCGAGCTCCGGGACGAGTTGTCGCTCCACCCCCACCGAGTGGTCTCCGGCCTTGGGGATGAACAGCGGCCGCACCACCCAGGCCCGCGGCGCAAGAACCTGCTCGGCCTGCTCGACGAGTGCCGCACGGATGGGCGACCAGTCCCAGGTGGAGCTGCTGATGAAGTGGTGCAGGCTCTGTTCCACCGCAGCCCCGCCGGTGAGAGTGGCGATGTTGCGGATCGACTTGCGCCCCTGGGCCGCCAGCAGGCCGCCCAGATACTGCCGGGCCCTCAGCCTCTGATCACTGCGGCGCAACGACGAGAAGAGCACCGCACCCAAGTCGTCGCGCCCATGGCCGACCAGGTGGACGTCTGCGCGCGTCCGGTGGCTGGCGACGACTTGCGCGTTCACGGTCTTCCTCCGCTCTCCGACGTCAACGGCCTCGCCACCACACTGGCCGCTCGGGGCGCGGGAAGGGGAGGTGCTCCGGGAACACACCTGTGCCGGTGGGCGGTCGTCGGGCCCCCGAACGGTGACCGATGCGCAGGTCGCCGCAGTGGTCACCGGCGCGCTGGAGTCGGCGCCGAAGAGCTCTGCGCACCAGCCGCACCGGTCGGAGACGTTCGAGCTGTCGACCCGTCCGGGGCTGCGTGGGCATCGCATCGTCTCCGACTGCGCCATGGCCGGGTCGAGGTCGATCACGGTCGCCCCGAACAAGGTGCAGGAAGCGGTCGGAGGAGGTGGACAAGTGGTGACTCCCGGGTCGTCGGTCCGGCGGGAGCCCGCGGCGAACTTCCCACGCCGGACGGGGTTTTGGGGGCGCCGGGAACACACTCGCGACCGCGGGCCGCGGTCGCGTCCGCGGCTCGACCCGTTTCCTCGCTCTCGGCCGCCTCGTTGGGCATGCGTCGAAGAAGCCCGGGCGGACGAGGCTTCGGAGGTGGTCGGCGGGGACGAGGGCTCGTGTTCGCCGTCGGGAGCCGGGCCGGTGAACGGGCCGACGCGAGGTTCCGCCTTCTCCGCCCCCTACGAAGGGAAACGCCCCGGTGCGAGTGACCGACATTCAGCGGTGCGACGTGCGCCCCGGACTGCTCGTCGAGTGGACGCTCAGTCCGGACACCGTCGAGGCGGCCGCCGGCCTGCCGGAGGACTCCCGGCCGCCCGCCTACGTGCAGGAGTCGCACATCAGGACGGCGCGGTCGGTGCGGGAGGACGGCCTGTTCGTGCCGACCTGGGTCGGCGCGGCGTTCGACATCCCCGGCACGGTCGACCTGGAGGCGCTGCAACGGGCCTTGTACGACTGGACGTTGCGGCACGAGACGCTGCGCAGCGGGTTCCGCTGGGACCAGGGCGTGATGCGGCGGTTCACCCTCGGGGCCGGGGCGGTGCGACTGCACCGCGAGGTGGTGGGCGCCTTCGACGACGCGCAGCGGCTCGTCGCCCACCTGCAGGACCGGTTCGACGTCGCCGCGGACGCCCTGGACTGGCCGAACTTCCTCTACGCGGCGGTGGTCCGGGCGGACTGCACCAGTGTGTACATGGCCTTCGACCACAGCAACGTGGACGCCTACTCCCTGCACCGGATCCCGGCCGAGGTCCACGAGTTCTACGCCGCGGCCGTCGAGGGCCGGGCGGTGGCACAGCCTCCGGCGGGCAGCTACGTGGACTTCTGCGAGGCCGAGCGGGCGGACGCGGACCGGGTCGACGACGGTCACGAGATCGTGGCGCGGTGGCGCGAGTTCGTCTCGCGGTGCGACGGGCAGTTGCCCAACTTCCCGGTGGACCTCGGTCTGGACGCCGTGGAGGGCAAGCTCCCGACGCAGAAGCTGCTGCAGGACACGCTGGTGGGGGCGGAGGACGCGGCGGCGTTCGAGGCGTACTGCCGCCCGTTCGGCGGAAGCCTGGTGGGCGTGCTGGCCGCGACGGCGGTGCTGATGCGGGAGATCTCGGGCACGTCGGTGTACCGGACGGTGGTGCCCTTCCACACCCGGGCGCAGTCGCGGTGGCAGGACTCGGTGGGCTGGTACGTGGGCGGGGTGCCCATCGAGGTCGACCTCTCCGACGGGGCGGGGTTCGAGGAGGCGCTGCGGCGGGTGCGGGCCGCGCTGCGGGGGAACCGGAGGCTGGCGCGGATGCCGATCGCCCGGGTGCTGCGGCTGCTGGGCGCGGAGTTCCGGCCGCGTTCCCCCGACCTGTACTCGATCGTGTCGTTCGTCGACGGGCGTGGGGTGCCGGGCTCGGAGAGGTGGGACGAGCTGCACGCGTACGGGCTGCTGCGGGTGTCGTACGGGGACCAGGTGTGCGTGTGGGTGAGCCGCGTGCACGAGGGGCTGCAGTTCGCCGCGCGGTACCCGGACACCGGGCCGGCACTGCGGAGCATGGAGTGGTACCTGGAGGGGCTGCGCGAGACCGTCTCGCGGGTGGCGCGAACGGGCAGCGCGTAGGGGCGCGGCGCGTGGGGCGGGCGAGGGCGTGGGGCGGGCGGCTGGGGCCGCGGGCGCCGAGGCGGAGGGCCCTGACCCGCAGCGGGCAGAGGTCCTGGTGCGCGGCGGGCAGGGGCCCTGGTGCGCGGCGGGCGGTCACCCGGATAGGGTGAGGGCCACTTCCCGTGGTGCAGGAACCCGGTGCGATTCCGGGGCGGTTCCGCCACTGTGACGTTCCCCGTTCGGGGACGCAGCCAGACACTGGCCACGGGTCGTCCGACCGTCGTACGGGGCGAGAACCCCGAGGGAGGATCACGGCCTTGACCGTGCCTGTTGCGCTGCTGTCCACGTCCGACACCGATCTGCTCTCCGCGCGGGCCAGTGGCGCCGCGTACGTGTGGGCCAATCCGTCCCGGGCCTCCGACGAGGAACTCTCCGCCGTGGTCGACGGCGCCGCCCTGGTGGTGGTCCGGCTGCTGGGGTCTGCGCACGACCTCTGGCCGGGACTCGCGGCCGTCCGTGAGCGGGGTACGCCGCTGGTGGTGCTGGGCGGCGAGCTCCAGCCGAGCGCCGAGCTGATGGAGCACTCCACCGTGCCCGTCGGCGTGGCGGCCGACGCCCACCGGTATCTCGCGGAGGGCGGGCCGGCGAACCTGCGGCGGCTGCACGCGTTCCTCTCCGACACCGTGCTGCTCACCGGCGAGGGCTTCGAGCCGCCGGAGGCGGTGCCGCTGTGGGGGTTCGCCGCGCGGGAGGACCGGACCCCGGCGACGGTCGACGGTTCCCTGCCGAAGGTGGGGATCCTGTACTACCGGGCCCACGAGGCCGGCGGCAACGCGGCGTTCGCGCACACCCTGGCCGACGCGGTGGACGCCACCGGTCGTGCCGTGGGCGTGCCGGTGTTCGCCGGCTCGCTGCGGTCGGCGCCGGACGAGCTGTACGCGGCACTGGCCGGTTTCGACGCGCTGGTGGTGACGGTGCTGGCGGCCGGCGGCAGCGTCCCGGCCTCGGCGGGCGCGGGCGGCGACGACGAGGCCTGGGACGTGGAGCGGATGGCCACGCTGGACGTCCCGGTGCTGCAAGGGCTGTGCCTGACGAGTTCCCGTGAGGAGTGGGCGGCGTCGGAGGACGGCGTCACGCCGCTGGACTCTGCGAGCCAGATCGCCATCCCGGAGTTCGACGGGCGGATCATCACGGTGCCGTTCTCCTTCAAGGAGATCGACCGGGACGGCCTGCCGCGCTACGTCGCGGACCCGGAGCGGTGCGCCCGGCTGGCGGGCATCGCGGTCAACCACGCCCGGCTGCGGCACGTGCCGAACGGGGAGAAGCGCATCGCGGTGGTGCTGTCGGCCTACCCGACCAAGCACTCCCGGATCGGCAACGCGGTCGGTCTGGACACCCCCCGCTCCGCGGTGCGGCTGCTGCGGCGGCTGCGCGCGGAGGGCTACGACCTGGGCGCGGAGGGCGACCTGCCGGGTCTCGACCTGCCCGACGACCAGGAGGCGGGGGACGCGCTGATCCACGCGGTGATCGCCGCCGGCGGCCAGGACGAGGAGTGGCTGACCTCCGGTCAGCTCACTGACGCCCATGTGCGGATCACCGCCGAGGAGTACGCGGCGTGGACGGCCGGCGTGCCGTCCGTGCTGCGGGACGCGATGACCGAGGCCTGGGGCCCGGCTCCGGGCCGGCTGTTCGTCAACGAGGCCGGGGAGATCGTGCTGGCCGCGCTGCGGGCGGGCAACGTGGTGGTGCTGGTGCAGCCGCCGCGCGGCTTCGGGGAGAACCCGGTGGCGATCTATCATGACCCGTCGCTGCCGCCGAGTCATCACTACCTGGCGGCGTACCGCTGGCTGGAGAACGGTTTCGGCGCCGACGCCGTCGTCCACCTGGGCAAGCACGGATCGCTGGAGTGGCTGCCGGGCAAGAACGCCGCGCTGTCGGCGGCCTGCGCCACCGACGCCGCGCTGGGCGGGATGCCGCTGGTCTACCCGTTCCTGGTGAACGACCCGGGAGAGGGCGCGCAGGCCAAGCGGCGGGCGCACGCCACCGTCGTGGACCACCTGATCCCGCCGATGGCGCGCGCCGAGTCCTACGGCGACATCGCGCGCCTGGAGCAGCTGCTGGACGAGCACGCGAACATCGCGAGCATGGACCCGGCGAAGCTGCCGGCGGTGCGGGGCGAGATCTGGTCGCTGATGCGCGCGGCGGAGCTGCACCGCGACCTGGGTCTGGAACAGCGCCCGGACGACGAGGAGTTCGACGACTTCCTGCTCCATGTCGACGGCTGGCTCTGCGAGATCAAGGACGCGCAGATCCGCGACGGCCTGCATGTGCTGGGCGAGGCCCCGGCCGGTGGGGCCAGGGTCAACCTGGTGCTGGCGATCCTGCGGGCGGCCCAGGTGTGGGGCGGCGTCGGCGGGGCCGTGCCGGGGCTGCGTGCGGCGCTGGGACTCAAGGCCGACGACGCCTCGGCCGCGGTCGACGGGGTGGAGGCGCGGGCCCGGGAGCTGGTGGAGCGGATGGAGGCCGCGGGCTGGGACCCGGCGGCCGCCGCGGCCCTGCACGACGACCCGGAGGTGCGGCGGGTGCTGGAGTTCGCCGCCGAGCAGGTCGTGCCACGACTGGCCCGTACCACCGAGGAGCTGGACCACGTGGTGCACGCCCTCGCGGGCGGGTTCGTGCCGGCCGGGCCGTCGGGTTCGCCGCTGCGCGGGCTGGTGAACGTGCTGCCGACCGGACGCAATTTCTACACCGTGGACCCGCGGGCGGTGCCGTCACGGCTGGCCTGGCAGACGGGTCAGGCGATGGCGCGTTCGCTGGTGGAGCGGCACCTGGCGGACACCGGGAGTTATCCGGAGTCGGTGGGCCTGTCGGTGTGGGGGACGTCGGCGATGCGCACCTCGGGCGACGACGTGGCGGAGGTGCTGGCGCTGCTGGGCGTGCGGCCCGAGTGGGACGAGGCGTCCCGGCGGGTGTCGCGGCTCGAGGTGGTGCCTCTGGAGGAGCTGGGACGCCCCCGGATCGACGTCACGGTCCGTATCTCCGGGTTCTTCCGCGACGCCTTCCCGCACGTGGTGGCGATGCTGGACGACGCGGTGCGGATGGTCGCCGTGCTGGACGAGCCGGAGGAGCGCAACTTCGTGCGGGCGCACGCCCGGGCGGATCTCGCGGTGCACGGCGACGAACGCCGGGCCACCACGCGGATCTTCGGCTCGAAGCCGGGCTCCTACGGGGCGGGCATCCTGCAGTTGGTGGAGTCGGGCAGCTGGCGCGACGACCGGGATCTCGCCGAGGTGTACACGGCGTGGGGCGGCTTCGCCTACGGCCGGGGCCTGGACGGCGTGCCGGCCGCGGACGACATGCGGGCCAACTACCGCCGGATCAAGGTGGCGGCGAAGAACGTCGACAGCGCCGAGCACGACATCGCGGACTCCGACGACTACTTCCAGTACCACGGAGGCATGATCGCCACGGTCCGGGCGCTGACCGGCGCCGACCCCAAGGCGTACGTGGGCGACTCGACCACACCGGACGCCGTGCGCACCCGGACGCTGGCGGAGGAGACGGCCCGGGTGTTCCGTGCCCGGGTGGTCAACCCGCGGTGGATCGCGGCGATGCGGCGCCACGGCTACAAGGGCGCGTTCGAGCTGGCGGCGACGGTCGACTACCTCTTCGGGTTCGACGCGACGGCCGGCGTGGTGCACGACTGGATGTACGAGAAGCTGGCCGCCGAGTACGTCCTGGACCAGGAGACGCAGGAGTTCCTGCGGCACTCCAACCCGTGGGCGCTGCACGGCATCGTGGAGCGCCTGCACGAGGCGGCGGACCGCGGCCTGTGGGCGGAGCCCGATCCCGAGACCCTGCGGGCGATGGCCGAGGTGTACCTGGAGGTCGAGGGCGAGCTGGAGGAGCGGTCCGAGTGAGCGCCGCGGTGAGGGTGCGGATCCTGGGCATCGGCATGGGGCCGCGGCATCTGACCGCCGAGGTCGTCGACGCCCTGCGGGGCTGCGACTACGCGGTGGCCGCCCGCAAGGCGGCGGACGACGGGCTGCTGGAGGCGCGCCGCGTGGTGTGCGCGGCGCACGGGGTGGAGCTGGTGGAGGTGCCGGATCCGGAGCGTGACCGGCGCGACCCGAAGGACTATCCGGGGGCGGTGGCGGCCTGGCACGAGGCCCGGGTCGCCGCCTACGAGGGGGTGCTGGCCGCGCGCGGGGGGACGGCGGCGTTCCTGGTGTGGGGCGATCCCTCGCTGTACGACTCCACGGTGCGGATCGTGGAGCGGATCGCCGCGCGCGGCGTGGTGCCGGTGCAGTACGACGTGCTGCCCGGGGTGAGCGCGCCGCAGCTGCTGGCGGCGCGCCACCGGATGGTGCTGCACGAGGTGGGGCGGCCGGTGCACGTGACGACGGCCCGCCGGCTGGCGGCCGCGGTCGCGGAGGGTCAGGAGAACATCGTGGTGATGCTGGGCGCTCAGCCGCGGTTCGAGGGGCTGGCGGACTGGTCCGTGTGGTGGGGGGCCAATCTCGGCACGGACGGCGAGGAGCTGGTGGCCGGGCGTGTCGGGGAGGTGCTGCCCGAGATCCTGCGGGCGCGGGAGCGGGCGCGGCGGGCGGCCGGGTGGGTGATGGACGTGTGTCTGCTGAGGAAGGGCGCGGTGGCGTGAGCGGGCTGTTGGTGGCGGGAACCACCTCGGACGCCGGGAAGAGCGTGGTGACGACGGCGCTGTGCCGGGCGTTCGCCCGCCGGGGGCTGCGGGTGGCCCCGTACAAGGCCCAGAACATGTCGAACAACTCGATGGTGTGCCGGGGCCGCGACGGGGTGACGGCCGAGATCGGGCGCGCCCAGTGGGTGCAGGCGGTGGCGGCGCGGGCGGTGCCCGAGCCGGCCATGAACCCGGTGCTGCTGAAGCCGGGCACCGACCGGCGCAGCCATGTGGTGCTGATGGGGCAGCCGGCCGGGGACGTTTCCTCGTCGAACTGGGAGGCGGGGCGCCGTCATCTGGCGCGGGCGGCGCACGCCGCCTACGACGACCTGGCCGCGCGGTACGACGTGGTGGTGGCCGAGGGCGCGGGCAGCCCCGCCGAGATCAATCTGCGGGCCGGTGACTACGTGAACATGGGGCTGGCCCGGCACGCCGGGCTGCCGGTGGTGGTGGTCGGGGACATCGACCGGGGCGGGGTGTTCGCCTCGATGTACGGCACGGTGGGGCTGCTGGAGCCGGCCGACCAGGCGCTGATGGCCGGGTTCGTGGTCAACAAGTTCCGCGGTGACGTGGGTCTGCTGCGGCCCGGTCTTCAGGACCTGGAACGGCTCACCGGGCGCCGGGTGTTCGGTGTGCTGCCGTGGGATCCGGGGCTGTGGCTGGACTCGGAGGACGCCCTCGACCTGGAGGGCCGCCGGGCGCGCGGGGACGCGGTGCGGCGGGTGGCCGTGGTGCGGCTGCCCCGGGTCAGCAACTTCACCGACGTGGACGCGCTCGGCCTGGAGCCGGACCTGGACGTGGTGTTCGCGTCGGGGCCCGGGGACCTGTCGGACGCCGACCTGGTGGTGCTGCCGGGGACCCGCTCCACGCTGGCGGACCTCGCGTGGCTGCGGTCGCGGGGCCTGGACCGGGCGGTGGTGGAACATGCCCGGCGAGGGCGTCCGGTGCTGGGCGTCTGCGGGGGCTTCCAGATGCTGGGGCGGGTCGTCGCCGACCGGGAGGGCGTCGAGGCGGAGCCGGGCGCGTCCGCGGAGGGACTGGGGCTGCTCGACGTGCGGACGGACTTCTCGGCGGAGAAGACGCTGCGGCTCCCGGAGGGCTCCGCGCTGGGGGCGCCGGCGTCCGGCTACGAGATCCACCACGGTCGGATCACCGTGGGCGACGGTGCCGAGGAGTTCCTGGGCGGGGCCCGGGCGGGCAACGTGTTCGGGACGATGTGGCACGGCAGTCTGGAGGGCGACGCCTTCCGGTCGGCGTTCCTCGGCGAGGCGCTGGGGTGCGCGCCCTCGGGGGTGCGGTTCGCCGAGGCGCGCGAGGCCCGGATCGAGGGTCTCGCCGACCTGGCGGAGGAGCACCTGGACGTCGACGCGCTGGTGGCGCTGGCACGCGACGGGGCTCCGGCCGGGCTTCCGGTGCTGCCGCCCGGGGGTGTGCGGTGAGGCTGCTGCTGCTGGGCGGGACCTCGGAGGCGCGGGAGCTGGCAGCGCTGCTGGTGGACGCCGGGATCGACGTGACGACCTCGCTGGCGGGCCGGGTCGCCCGGCCCCGGCTGCCGGTGGGCGCGGTGCGGATCGGCGGCTTCGGCGGCGTGCACGGGCTGCGGGCGGCGCTCGCCGGCTACGACGCGGTGGTCGACGCGACGCATCCGTTCGCCCAGGGGATGAGCGCCAACGCCGAGGCGGCGTGCGGGAGTTCGGGGATGCCGCTGCTGCGGCTCGAGCGGCCGGGGTGGGAGCCGGATCCGGCGTGGTCGTACGTCTCCTCGCACGAGGAGGCCGCGGGGCGCGCGGCGGAGCTGGGGGCGCGGCCCTTCGTGACGGTGGGGCGGCAGGAGCTGCGCCGGTTCGTGCCGGCTCTGGCGTCGAGTGCCGTGCTGGCACGGGTCGTCGACGTTCCCGACCTCGAACTGCCCGCCGCGTGGCGGCTGGTGACCAGCCGGGGGCCTTATTCCCTCGACGGCGAGCGGGAGTTGTTCCGCGAGCACGGCGCGGACGTGCTGGTGACCAAGGACTCCGGGGGCACGTACACCTGGCCGAAGATGCTGGCCGCGCGCGAGCTCGGCGTCCCCGTGGTGGTCGTCAGGCGGCCGCCGGGCGCGGCGGGCGTGCCGGTGGTCCACGACGTGGCCGAGGCGTTCGCCTGGGTCCGTGCCGCGGCCGGCTGACCGGCCCGGCCCTCATTCCTCCCCGGCCGCGGGCACCGCGTAGCCGGGGACGGAGGGCCAGCGCACGGTGAGCACCACCGACTCCTCCTCCGCGACCCAGGAGTGGTCCACGCCCTCGCCCCACACGACGTAGTCGCCCTGCCGTTCCAGCACGACGCTGCGGTGGGGGAACTCCACCCGGAACCGCCCGCTGACGAGCACCTGCAGCGCGGTGCGCTTCTCGCCGCGCACCCACTGGGCCCGTCGGTCGCCTTGGGGGTGGACGCCCCATTTGATCTCCAGGGCCTCACTGTGCCGCGGGTCGCCCGGCTCCTTGAAGTGCCCGAGCAGCCAGCCGCGGTCGAGGGCCGCGTCCTGGCCGGCGTTGCCCGTGTACACGCTGTCGTCCATGGCCTCGGACGTTAGCAGCCGCCCGACTCCGACCTGCGGCGCTGGGCCGTGGCGCCGCCCGGGAAGCGGTACCGCTCGGAGCGCGGGTCCTTGCCCGGGCGCTCGTCGGTCAGCGTGAGGTCGAGCCCGGGCCGCAGGGATGCCGGCGCGCTGAAGGTCTCCGCCAGCAGGCCGAAGGAGTGCTCGGCCGTGCCGAAGATGCCGGCGTCCGGCTGGAAGGTGATCACCGTGGCGTCCCCGGCGGTGACCCGGCCCGTCGGCGTGGGCGGGTTCGTCGCGACGCCGCGTTCGTAGTGCTGGGTCCAGAGCACCCCTTGCCGCCGGACCTCAGCGACCAGACGGCTCGACAGAGCGTTGGTGACGACGGGTCCCAGGGCGACCGCGGCGCAGCACACGCCCTGTCGATCGGCAGGGCGGCGCGTGGCAACGGACAACAGGTCCTGCAGCGTCGGGCTCCCCGTGTCGCCGTCCGCCGCGACGGGAACGCCCCAGCCGTCGACGGCGACGCGCACCCAGCCGTCCGACCGCAGGGTGACGTCAACACGTTCGCCGTGTCCGGCGAGGACCTCGTTCACCGCCCAGTCGGAGAGCTCGAACAACTGGTGGTGCAGCCCCTGCGGCCCCGTCGACAGCACGTACATGCCGGGGCGTCGCCGGATCGCCTGTAGGGGTTCCACCACCTGGATGTGGCTCGCGTCGTACACGACGTCGTCCTGACCCATCCGTACCCCCCGCAGCCCCCCGGTTGGATTCACATTCTAGGTTCGCGCCCCGGGAGGAGCGGGCGCTGCTTCCGGCTCGAAGGTCCCGTGGCCTCCTGTGCCCGTCGATCTCCGGCCGCTCGGCGAACGGGTCGCGACCGCCCGGCATGTCGCGGCCGGCACCTCACCAGGGCCGTGCGCGCCACCGTTTCCGGCGGAGCCCGGGTGCCGGATGTGCAGACCCCGCCCACGCCGCCGCGAACCCCGCCGCGGTGAGCGCCGCGCCGAGGCCGACGCGGCGGGCCAGGGTGGTGGCGCGGGGAATGTCGGGTGGGATGGGGGGCGGGCCGTCGCCCATGGTGGGGCGGTGTTCGGTGCCGGAGGCGTAGTGGTTGGTGCCGCCGAGGGTGAGGCCGAGGGCGCCGGCGAAGGATGCCTCGACGACGCCCGCGTTGGGGCTGGGGTGGCCGGCCGCGTCGCGACGCCATGCGCGGAGGGGCGCGGCGGGGCCACCGGGTGAGGTGGCGGCGGTGAGCAGACCCGCCAGGCGGGCGCCGGGGAGGTTGAGGAGGTCGTCGAGGCGGGCGGAGGCCCAGCCGAACCGTTCGTGGCGCGGGGTGCGGTGGCCGACCATGGCGTCGAGGGTGTTGGCGGCCCGGTAGGCGATCAGGCCCGGGACGCCGGCGAGGGCGCCCCAGATGAGGGGGGCGACCACGGCGTCCGAGGTGTTCTCGGCGACGGACTCGACGACGGCCCGGGCGACCTGTCCCTCGTTCAGCGTGGTGGTGTCGCGGCCCACCAGGGAACGGAGCCGGCGCCGGGCGGCGGGCAGGTCGGGGGCGGCGAGGCGGGCGTGGACCGCGGACGCCTCGCGTTCCAGGGACCGTCCGCCGAGGACGGCCCAGGTGGCCAGGGCGGTGACGGCGACGTGCGTCACGGGACGGCGGGCGGCGGCCCGTTCCACGGCGATGCCGAGGGCCGCGACGCCGCCGACCAGCAGCGCGGTATAAGCCGCGCCCCGGGCCCGGGAGTCGGCGTGAAGCCGCCGTTCCAGGGCCCCGGCGACGGTGCCGAAGCCGGCGACCGGGTGGAAGCGGCGCGGGTCGCCCAGCAGCCGGTCGGCGGCGTGCCCCAGGAGGAGACCGGCCGCACGGGTGCTGCCGCGGGACGTGCTCACACGGGAGTGGCGCATGCCCGCACCTCCGCGAGGGCGTCGAGGAAGCGGCGGGTGGTCTCCGGCGGCCGCACCGCGAGGCGGATCCAGGAGGCGTCCAGGCCGGGGAAGGTGTCGGCGCGCCGGGCGGCGACGCCGTGCTCGCGGAGCAGGCCGTGCAGCCCCTCTCCCGGCCGGGCGAGGACGAAGGGGCCGCTGGAGGGGGTGAACGGCACCCCGGCGGCTCTCAGCCCGTCCTGGAGGAACTCCCGCCAGGTGACGAGCTGTTCGGCCCGCGCTCGGGCCTCGGGGAGCGCCTCGGGTGCGGTGCAGGCGACGGTGGCCGCGACGGCGGGGGACGACAGCGCCCAGGGGGTCTGGGCGTGGGCGAGTTCCCGCACGACGGCCGGGTCGCCGACGACGTACCCCGCGCGTATGCCGGGGATGGACCAGTGCTTGGTGAGGCTGCGGATCACCAGCAGTCCTTCGGCGCGCTCGTCGGCCAGGGACTCGGGCTCGCCGGGGACGGCGTCCATGAATGCCTCGTCGACGACGATCAGGCGGCCACGGCGGCGCAGCGCGCGCAGTGTGGCGGCCGGGTGGAGGGCGCCGGTGGGGTTGGTGGGGTTGCCGATCACCACCAGGTCGGCGTCCTCGGGGACGGCGGCCGCATCGAGGGCGAACCCGTCCTCGGGGCGGCAGAACACGCTGGTGACGGTGTGTCCGGCCTGTTCGAGGGCGGCGTGGGGCTCGGTGAACTGCGGGTGGACGACCACCGGGCGCCGCCAGGGGCGCAGGCGGGCGACGAGGGTGAACGCCTCGGCGGCGCCCGCGGTGGGCAGCGCCTCCTGCGGCGGCCGGTGGTGGCGGCGGGCGACGGCCCGGCGGGCGGGTTCGGCGTCGGGGTAGGCGGCGGCGTCGGCGATGCTGTCGTGCAGCGCGCGGTCGAGCCAGTCGGGGCGCTCGCCCGGGTAGACGTTGACGGCGAGGTCGAGAAGTCCTCCGCGGGCCTCGGAGTCGCCGTGGTGACGCAGCGGGTCCCAGGCGGCGGGGCCGCCGGGTCGCGGGGCGCCGGACGCGCCCGCGCGGTGGACGGCGTCGGCGAACCGCTGGGCGAGCCGGGGATGGCCGGCCCAGTGGACGTGCAGGTAGGAGGCGTGCAGCGTCGGTGAGGCGAAGCCCTCGGGGCGGCCGTCGATCTCCCAGGCGGGGGTGGTGGCGCAGGCGCCGGGGGCGGTGCGGGTGCGGTGGAACTCGTGCCCGGTGACCCGCTCCCCCGCCCTGGTCAGGAGGGTGTCGCCGGGCGAGGTCGCGTGCGGGTAGCGCAGGGTGAGGCGTCCGGTCATCGCGGCCTGGGCGGGGACGACGCCGGCCATGGGGGTGTCGTCGAGGGCCTCGGTGAGGTAGAGCAGGCCGGCGCATTCGGCCACGGTGGGCAGGCCGTCCCGGACGGCCTCCCGGACGGAGGTCAGCAGGGGCGCGTTGGCGGCGAGTTCGGCGGCGTACACCTCGGGGAAGCCGCCGCCGAGGTAGAGGCCGCGGGTGCCGGGGGGCAGGGCGGGGTCGGTCAGCGGGTCGAAGGCGACGACCTCGCAGCCCGCGGCGGCCAGGAGTTCCTCGGTCTCGGTGTAGCGGAAGGTGAAGGCGCGGCCGCCGGCCACGGCGACGACCGGGCGTTCGCCGCCGGGCGGCGCGGTGACCTCGTCGGCCGGGCTCCAGGCCACGGCGTCCAGCGGCGGTGCGCTGCGGGCCAGGGCGAGGACGGCGTCGACGTCGACGTCCCGGGCGATCCGCTCGCCGAGCCGGCGGACGGCGCGGGCGGAGTCCTCGCGTTCGGCGGCGGGGACGAGCCCGAGGTGGCGGGAGGGGGTGCCGATCTCCTCGTCGCGGTGCACGACGCCGAGCACCGGCAGCCGCAGCGAGCGGCGTATCTCGGCGACGTTGCGCTCGGAGCCGGCCTTGTTGAGGATGACGCCGACGACGTCGACGGCGGGGTCGTAGGAGGCCATGCCCTCGACGATCGCCGCGGCCGAGCGGGACATCCGGGAGACGTCGACGACCAGGACGACCGGCGTGCGGGTGAGGGCGGCGACGTGGGCGGTGGAGGCGAAGCCGTCCGTGCCGATCCGCCCGTCGTGCAGGCCCATGACGCCCTCGACCACGGCGACGTCGGCGCCGCGGGCTCCGTGCAGCAGGAGCGGCGTGACGCGCTCCTCCCCCACCAGGTGCGGGTCGAGGTTGCGGCCGGGGCGGCCGGTGGCGAGGGCGTGGTAGCCGGGGTCGATGTAGTCGGGGCCGGTCTTGTGACCGCTGACGGTGTGACCTGCGGCGCGCAGCGCGGCCATCAGGCCGGTGGCGACGGTGGTCTTGCCCTGGCCGGTCATCGGGGCGGCGATCATGATCCGGGGCAGCGGCGCGGGGCCGGCCCCGCGCGGGGCCGGCGAGGGCCCGGGCCGGGCGTGCGTCACCATTCGATGCCTCGCTGGCCCTTCTGCCCCGCGTCCATGGGGTGCTTGACCTTGGTCATCTCGGTGACCAGGTCGGCGGCCTCGAGCAGTCGCGGGGCGGCCCGGCGTCCGGTGATCACCACGTGCTGGCGGCCGGGGCGCTCGCGCAGGGCGGTGACGACGTCCTCGACGTCGATCCAGCCCCAGGCGAGGGGGTAGGTGAACTCGTCGAGGACCAGCAGGTCGTGGGTCTGCTCGGCCAGGCGCCGCTTGATCTCGGCCCAGCCTTCGGCGGCGGCCGTGGCGTGGTCCTCGGTGTCGCCGTGCTTGCGTGTCCAGGACCAGCCGGATCCCATCTTGTGCCACTCGACGGGACCGCCCTCGCCGGTCTCCTCGTGGAGGCGGCCCAGGCGCTCCAGGACCGTCTGCTCGCCGATGCGCCACTTGGCGGACTTGACGAACTGGAAGACCCCGATGTTCCAGCCCTGGTTCCAGCCGCGCAGGGCGAGGCCGAAGGCGGCGGTGGACTTGCCCTTGCCGTCGCCGGTGTGGACGATCAGGAGGGGCTTGTTGCGGCGCTGGCGGGTGGTGAGTCCGTCGTCGGGCACGACGGTCGGCTGTCCCTGGGGCATCAGGCGGCCCTCTCTCGGACGGCGGTGCTCAGCGCGTCGGCGCTGACCTCGCGGACGGGCAGGTGGTCGGCGTGCAGGCGGGCGGCCAGGCCGGCGGCCAGGCCGAGCCGCAGGGGTCCGGACTCGCTGTCGACCACCACGGTGCTGACGCCGAGGGAGGCGACCTGGTCGGCGGCCCGCAGCGAGCGGGCGACGGCGTCCTTGCCGCCGGTGGCGCGGCCGTCGGTGACGACGACCAGCAGGGGACGCAGCCGCGGGTGGCGCCGGCGTTCGCGGGCGACGACGCGGGCGGCCTCCAGCAGTCCCTCGGCGAGGGGGGTGCGGCCGCCGGCCGGGAGGTCGTCGAGGCGGGCGGCGGCGATGTCCACCGAGTGGGTGGGGGGCAGGGAGAGTTCGGCGGCCTGCCCGCGGAAGGTGATCAGGCCGACCTTGTCGCGGCGGCGGTAGGCGTCGAGGAGCAGGGAGAGGACGGCGGTCTTGACCTGGCTCATGCGCTTGCGGGCCGCCATGGAGCCGGAGGCGTCGACGCAGAAGAGGATCAGGTTGGCCTCGCGGCCCTCCCGGACGGCGGTGCGCAGGTCCTCGCCGCGCAGCCGCAGCGGGCCGTCGGCGCGGCCGGTCCGGGTGCGGGCCGCCGCCGCGCGCACCGTCTCGACCAGGTGGAGGGAGCCTCCGGCGTCCTGGCCGGGCCGGGTGACGCCGACCCGGCGGCCCCGGCTTCCCAGGGCGCGGCTGCGGCGGCCGTCGGTGCCCTCGCCGGTGCCCCGCACGGTGAACAGGCGGGGGCGGTAGGGGGCGGTGGCCTTGACGGTGGTGTCCTGCGCGGTTCCGCGGGCGGGGGGTGAGGCGGGGAGCCGGTCGGCGTCCGCGTCGGGGGCGTCGTGCGGTCCGGCAGCGGGCACCGGGGCCTCCGGGGTGGCGCCGTCGGGGGCCTGACCGCCTTCGGCGCCGCCTCCTGTCTCCCCCGGGTCGCGCGGGTCGGGTGCGTCCTCCCCGGGTCCGTCTTCGCCGGGCCCCTCGTCGCCCGACCCGTCCGGGCCGTCGTCGGCCGGGGGCTGTGAGGGCGGCGGGTCCGGCGGCAGCTCGTCGTCGCCCAGGATCCGGTCGAGCAGTTCCTCGTCGAGCCCGGGCGCGTCGAAGGGGTTGCGGCGGCGCCGGTGCGGCAGGGCGAGCCGGGCGGCGCGGCGGATGTCCGCGCGGGTCACGGTGGTCCGGCCGGCCCAGGCCGCGTGGGCCACGGCGGTGCGGGCGGTGACGATGTCGGCGCGCAGCCCGTCGACGTCGAACGCGGCGCATATCTCGGCGATCTTGGTGAGCGCGGTGTCCGGGAGGAGGACCCGGCCGAGCCGTTCGCGGGCCGCGGCCACCCGGGCCGCCAGGGCGTCCTCGGCAGGGCGGTGGCGGGCCGCGAAACCGGCCGGGTCGGCGTCGTAGGCCATCCGCCGGCGCACCACCTCGGCGCGCGGCGCGGGGTCGCGGGGCGCGGCGACCTCGACGGTGAGGCCGAACCGGTCGAGGAGCTGCGGCCGCAGCTCGCCCTCCTCGGGGTTCATGGTGCCGATGAGCAGGAACCGGGCGGCGTGCTCCACGGAGAAACCGTCGCGCTCGACGGTGACCCGCCCGGTGGCGGCGGCGTCCAGCAGCAGGTCGACCAGGTGGTCGGGGAGGAGGTTGACCTCGTCGGCGTACAGGATGCCGCGGTGGGCGCGGGCCAGCAGGCCGGGCTCGTACGCCACCTTGCCGTGCGCGAGGGCCTTCTCCAGGTGCAGGGAGCCGAGGACGCGGTCCTCGGTGGCGCCGACGGGGAGTTCGACGAGCCGCACCGGGCGGCTCTCCACCGGGGCGCCCGCCGCGAAGGGGCCGTCCGGCGAGGCGTCGTCGGGGTCGGCGGGGTCCGTGGAGAAACGGTCCTCGGGGTGGACGTCCACGGGCGGCAGCAGGGCGGCCAGCGCGCGGGCGGCGGTCGACTTGGCGGTGCCCTTCTCGCCGCGGACCAGGACGCCGCCGATCGCGGGCGAGATGCCGGTCAGGACCAGGGAGAGGCCGAGGTCGTCGAGTTCGCCGGCGTCGCAGCCGACGATCGCGGAAAAGGGGTAGTGCGAACGCACCAATGGCATGTGAGGCTCCCGCTCGTTTCGCCATCCGTATGGGGGCGGGCGCGAGGCCGGTCTTCGGACTTGCCGAGTCCTCGTGAGCGAGGCTCGGTTCACCGCAGCGGGCCTGTGCCGGAATCTCACCGGGCTTCCCAGATTCTCCCCGTCGGCCGTCCTCACCGTTTCCGATGGCTGGGCCGTAGGGGCACCTCGTGCCTGTGAGGGACCACGATAGCGTCACCGGCATGACGATCGGCACGCCCCCTCCCCCCGCCAGCACGAACACCGCCTCCCGGGCCGCCGTTTCCCGGATCACCGTCGTCGGCGTGACCGCCGACGGCTGGCCCTCGCTGCCCGAGCGGCTGCGGCGCACGGTGCTGGAGGCGGAGGTGGTACTGGGCGGGCGACGGCATCTGGCGATGCTGCCGGAGGTGACCGGGCAGCGGCGTGAGGCGTGGCCGTCGCCGCTGCGCGAGGGCCTGCCCCCGCTGCTGGCGTCGCTGGGCGGGGCGCGGGTGGTGGCGCTGGCCTCGGGCGATCCGCTGGTGTCCGGTATCGGCTCAACGCTCGTCGATCTGCTCGGAGTCGGCAGGGTGCACGTCGAACCGGCGGTTTCCTCGGTGGCGTTGGCGCGGGCCCGCATGGGATGGCCGTCGGAGCGGTGCGCCGTGGTAACCCTGGTGGGCCGTGATCCGCGGTTGCTGCTGCGGGAGTTGGCGCCCGGGCACCGGGTGCTGGTGCTGTCCTCCGACGCCGGGACCCCGGCCGCGGTGGCGGCGCTGCTGGCGGGCGCGGGGTACGGGCGGAGCGTGATGACGGTGCTCGGCGACCTGGGCGCGGACCGGGAGTCGCGGCTGTCGGGCACGGCCGACGACTGGCTGGCCTCGCCGCCCGGCGAGGCGCCGGCCCTGAACGTGCTGGCGCTGGAGCTGGCGGGGCCGCCCGCCCACGGTCTGGTGGCGGGGCTGCCGGACGACGCGTTCGAGAACGACGGCCAGCTGACCCGGCGTGACCTTCGGGCCTCGGCGTTGGCACGGCTGGCGCCCGCGCCGGGACAGCACCTGTGGGACGTGGGCGCGGGCGCCGGATCGGTGGGCATCGAGTGGATGCGGGCGCACCCGACCTGTGCGACCACCGCCGTGGAGGCGAACGCCGGGCGCGCCGCCCGCGTCGCCCGCAACGCGGGCCGGCTGGGCGTGCCGGGGCTGCGGGTGGTGACCGGGCGCGCCCCGGACGCGCTGGCCGGACTGCCGTCGCCGGAGGCGGTGTTCATCGGTGGCGGGGCCACCCGGCCGGGCGTCCTGGAGGCGTGTCTGGGGGCGCTGCGGCCGGGCGGCCGGCTGGTCGTGCACGGGGTGACGCTGGAGACGGAGACGCTGCTCGCGGACGCCTACCGCCGCCACGGCGGGGAGTTGACCCGCCTGGCGGTGGAGACGACGGCGCCCATCGGTTCGTTCACCGGATGGACGCCGGCGCGGACGGTCACCCAGTGGAGCCTGACGGTGGGCTGAGGCGGGGGCGGGCCGGGTCGTAGAGGAACGACTCGCCGCCGGGGGCCGGGTCGAGCGCCCGGCCCACCAGGATGACGGCGGCCTGCCGCAGGCCGGCCGTCTCCACCGCGTCGGCGATGTCCGCGACGGTGCCGCGCAGCACCGATTCCTGCGGCTGGCTGGCCCGGTGGACGACCACCACCGGACAGTCGGCGCCGTACTCGGGCGCCAGCTCCTCCATCAGTTCGCGGATCCGGGTGATGGCCAGGTGCAGCACCAGGGTGGCCCGGGTGGCGGCGAACGCGGCCAGCGACTCGGTCGCGGGCATCGCGGTCGACCGGGCCCGGGTGCGGGTGAGGACCACGGACTGGGCGAGCAGCGGGACGGTCAGCTCCCGCCCCGCCACGGCCGCGGCGGCGGCGTAGGCGGGGACGCCGGGGGTGACGTCCCAGGGGACGCCGTGGGCGTCCAGGCGGCGGGTCTGCTCGGCGAGGGCCGAGTACAGCGAGGGATCGCCCGAGGTCAGGCGTACGACCTCCTGGCCCTGCCGGTGGGCGTCGACCAGGTGCTCGGTGATCCGGTCCAGGTCGAGCCGCTGGGTGTCGACCAGTTCGGCGCCGGGCGCGCAGTGGTCGAGCACCAGCGGGTCGAGGTAGGTGCCGGGGTAGAGCACCGTTCCGGCCGCGGCGAGCAGTCGCACCGCCCGGACGGTGAGCAGGTCCGCGGCGCCGGGGCCGGCGCCGACGAAGTGGACGGTCACGGCTTCACCCACCTCGGTGTCCAGACCCGGCCCGACGCCGAGACGCGGGTGCCGGAGGCGCCGACGATCAGCAGGCAGCGCATGTCGATGGTCGCGGGGTCGAGTTCGCCGAGCGTGGTGACGGTCAGCGACTCGCCGGGCCGTCCGACGCCGCGGCCGACCACGACGACGGTCTCCGGCGCGCGGTGTTCCAGCAGGACGCGGCGCGCGGTGGCGATCTGTTCCGTGCGGGAGCGGGAGGCGGGGTTGTACACGGCCAGCGCCAGGTCGGCCTCGGCGACGGCGCGCAGGCGGCGTTCGACGACGTCCCACGGCTTGAGCCGGTCGGAGAGGCTGACGACCGCGAAGTCGCCGCCGACGGGCGCGCCGGCCCGTGCGGCGACGGCCTGGACGGCGCTGACGCCGGGCAGCACCCGCACCGGCACGTGTCGCAGGTCCGGGTCCTCGGCGGCCTCGAAGACGGCGGTGGCCATGCCGAAGACCCCGGCGTCCCCGCCGGAGACCACCGCGACGCGCTCGCCCCGTGCGGCCAGCTCCAGGGCCAGGCGGGCACGTTCGAGCTCCACGGTGTTACCGGAGGCGTGTCTGGTCAGGCCGGGTCGCTGGGGGACCCGGTCGACGTAGGGGCCGTAGCCGACGACGTGGTCGACCTCGGAGAGCGCGGCGGACGCCTCGGGGGTCAGCCAGGCATCGGGGCCGGGGCCCAGGCCGACGACCAGCAGCTCGGCCGCCGAGGCCGCCGTGATCGCCGGGGTCGCCGCGATCGCCGAGTCCGGCCTGGCGGAGACGGTACCGCGCGGCGCGGATCCCGTGAGGGCCCTGGCCTGCTCCCCGGGGGTGCGTGAACGGGCCCCGTTGCGGCTGTCGCCGGTGACGAGGATCAGCGAGAAGTACGGCACGGTGGACGGGTCCACCTCGGCGACGGGCAGGCGCCGTTCGCCCTCCATGGAGGCGCGTTCGACATAGACCGCGTGGTCGAGCCGCCCCGCCGCCTCCAGCGCGCGGCGCACGGCCGGGAAGGTGCGTCCCAGCTTCATCACGACGGCGGCGTCGGTGTCGGCGAGCCGGCGGGCGAGCTCCGGTTCGGGCAGGGTGCCCGGGAGCACGGTGAGCACGTCGGTCTGCCGGGAGAGCGGGGCCGCGGCGGTGGCCGCGGCGGCGGCGAACGCCGGGACGCCGGGCACGATCTGTGTCTCGAACCGCTCGGCGAGCCGGTCGTGCATGTACATGTACGACCCGTAGAACAGCGGGTCGCCCTCGGAGAGCAGCACGACGTCGCGTCCGGCCTCGAGGTGGGCGGCGAGCCGGGCGGCGGACTCCTCGTAGAAGTCGGCCAGGGCTCCCGTGTAACCCCCGGGGTGGTCGGTGGCGCCGGTGGTGACCGGATAGGTCAGCCGCTCCTCGACCGCGGTGTCCGGGATGAGCGAGGCCGCGATGCGGCGGGCGTTGGACTCCTTGCCGCGGCCCGCGTGGTAGGCGACCACGTCGGCGGAGGCGATCAGCCGGGCCGCCTTGAGGGTGATCAGTTCGGGGTCGCCGGGGCCGACGCCGACTCCGTGGAAACGTCCGGTCACTCCTCCTCCTTGGCGAGTGCGTTGAGGGCCGACGACGTCATGGCGGAGCCGCCGCGGCGGCCGTGGACGGTGACGTACGGGATGTCGATGCCGTGGGTTCCGGCGAGTTCGGTGAGGGCCTGCTTGGACTCGGCGGCGCCGATGAAGCCGACCGGGCAGCCCACGATCGCCGCGGGGCGGGGCGCCCCGTCGACGAGCATCTCCAGCAGGTGGAACAGGGCGGTGGGGGCGTTGCCGACGGCGACCACGGCGCCCTCCATCAGCGGTTCCCAGAGGGAGACGGCCGCGGCGGTGCGGGTGGTGCCCCAGCGGCGGGCGAGAGCGGGCACCCGCTCGTCGCCGAGCAGGCAGAGGACATCGTTGTCGCGTGGGAGTCTGCCGCGGGTGACTCCGGTGGCGACCATGGTGACGTCGCAGAGGATGGGCGCGCCCGAGCGCAGGGCGGTGCGCGCGGCGGGCACCAGTCCGGGGTGGATCACCAGGTCGTCGGCGAGGTCGACCTGGCCGGCGCCGTGGATCATCCGCACGGCGAGCCGTTCCGCCTCGGCGGGGACGTGGTCCAGGCGGGCCTCGCGGCGGATGGTGGCGAAGGAGTCGATGTAGATGGCCGGGCCGTCGGCGAGGTAGTCGTAGTGCCGGTCGGGCCTGCGGGGCTCGGCGGGGCGCCCGGATGCGGTGGTGGCGCTCATGCGGCGGCTCCCGGGACGATCACACCGCGCCAGGGGGTGACGGTGAGTTCGGTGGCGCCCGCCGCGTGGGCCTCGTCGACGAGCCGGGCGACGTCCTCGGAGCCGAGCCCCGAGTCGGGGACGGGCACGTGCCGTCCCCCCTCGGGCAGCGGGCCCGGTGGCAGGGGTGGTTCGGGGCTCGGAAGTCCTGGGTCCGGGGCGGCCGACTCGCCGAGCGGTTCGGGCAGTTCGACGATGTGCCAGGGGGCGGCGGGGCCGATACCCCGGGCGTCCATGAAGCGCCGGGCGAGCCCGGTCAGGGCCGGCGCGGCCTCGGACAGCGGGACGCGGGGGCCCCAGCCTTCGCCGACGCGCAGCTGCGCGGTGCCGTCGTCCAGGGCCACCAGGCCGAGGTCGCAGGTGCGGGTGACCAGGTCGCCCCGGCCGTCGTCGAGGACGAACAGGAAGCGTGCGGGCAGGCCGGCCAGGCACGGCTCGGCGCACAGCAGCCGGTCGAGTTCGGCCGCCACCGGGCCGAGGTCGGCGCGCCCGCCGGCCGCACCGGTGCGGGGCGAGACCATGACGTTCCTGACGAGTTCGTGGGTGCGCGAGGGCAGCAGGCCGGTGGCTTCGACCGCGTCGAGGAGGGCGCTGCCGAGGCGGCCCTGGTTGCTGGGCAGGGCCCGTATCTGGAGGTTGGCGCGGCCCGTGACGTGGACCCGGCCGTCTCCGTGGCGTTCGGCTACGGCGGCGAGGGCGGTGAGGGACTCCGTGGGCAGGCGGCCGCCGATGAGGCGCAGCCGGACCAGGAGACCGTCCTCGGCCTGCCAGGGGCGCAGCACGCCCGGGCAGCGGTCGCGCCGGGCACGCCGGGCGGACAGGAAGGCGGAATCCATCGGGGACATACGAGTCCTTCGAGGTCAGGGGCCCGTTCGCGGGGTCCTCGGTCGACCTGGCGGCCCGTCACCGCCAGCGCCAGCAGGTCTTCGGACTCGGGTTCCTCCGGTTCGGGCGCCTTCCCGGAGCGTCGCTCCAGTGGCTGCGCGGCGCCTGTTGCGCCCGCACGTGCCCGACCGTCACCCTCACCGCTGCGCGTCAGTCCCGGAATCTCACCGGGTTCCCTGACCCCACCTCGTGGAGTTCGACTGGCGCGACGAGCCTACCGTGCCGGGCGGACGGCGTGGGTGGGGGCCTCGAAGCGGGGGGTTAAGGTCCGGCCATGACTTTCTCGATCGTTGCGCGCAGTGCGGACGGGACCTGTTTCGGGGTCGCCGTCGCGTCGAAGTTCCTCGCCGTGGGGGCGGCCGTTCCGGGGGCGCGGGCGGGGGCGGGCGCGATCGCCACGCAGGCGCTGGCCAACCTCGCCTACCGTCCGGACGGCCTGGGTCTGCTGGCCGAGGGCCGCTCCGCCGGGGAGACGCTGAAGGCGCTGCTCGCCGCCGACGAGCGGCGCGACGACCGGCAGGCCGGGGTGGTCGACCGGGAGGGCGGCTCGGCGACCTGGACGGGGCGGGCCTGCATGACGTGGGCGGGCGGCGCGTCCGGGCCGAACTACGCGATCCAGGGCAACATCCTGACCGGCCCCGAGGTGGTGCGGGCCATGGAGGACGCCTGGCTGGCGGCGGACGAGGAGCTTCCGCTGGCGGGGCGGCTGCATGCCGCGCTGCTGGCGGGCGACCGTGCGGGCGGGGACAGCCGGGGGCGGCAGAGCGCCGCCCTGCTGGTGGTGTCGCCGGGCGGCGGGTACGGCGGCGGCAGCGACGTGCTGGTGGACCTGCGGGTCGACGACCACGCCGATCCGTCGGCGGAGCTGGGCCGGCTGCTGAAGCTGCACGACCTCTACTTCGGCCGGCCGGACCCGGGGACGTTGCTGCCGCTCACCGGTGAGCTGGCCGAGGAGGTGGCGGGGCGGCTGGACGCGCTGGGTCACCGCGGGGTGGAGCTGGAGGTGGCGCTGTCGGAGTGGGCGGGGATCGCCAACCTCGAGGAGCGGCTGGTCGACGGGGCGATCGATCCGCTGGTGCTGGAGCAGCTGCGGGCGGCCGGGGAGGACGCGGGGGCGTAGCCGCCGGGTGCGGCGGCGCGCCCTCGGGCGACGCGGTCGCGATCGCCCCCGCGGGCGACACGTCCTGACCGGGCCGCGCTCGGACCGGCGGCGCGCCCTGCCCCGGGCCCCGTACTCCCCCGCCCGGCACACGCGGCGCGGCCCGGCGGCGCGGCGCGGCCCGGCGGCGAGGCGCGGCCCCGTCGCCCGGTGGGGCCCCGTCGCCCGGTGGGGCCCCGTCGCCCGGTGGGGCCGCGCGACGTGCCCTGAGCCGAGGGGCCCGTCCTGTGCCGCGCGGCCGGGGAGGTCAGCGGGCGTCGAGGAAGGCGGACAGTTCGGCCACGAAGGCCGGGTCGCGGACGGCGCCGAGGTGGTCGCCGCGCAGCACCCGCAGGGTGGCCTCGGGGAGGGCGTCGGCGAGCACCTCGGGCCGGGCGGCGAGCGGGTCCTCGCCGCCGGCCAGCAGCAGGGTGGGAGCGGTGACCTCGGCCAGGGGTATCGGTCGCTGGTGGATCGCCCGGGCGTGCGCGGCCAGGGCGAGCCGGTCGCCGTCGATGGCGTCGACGAAGGCGCGGAACGCGGCGGCGGCCGGGTCCTTCACGGTCCCCGCGTCGTCGACGCTCAGGGCGTCCACCAGGACGTCGCCGCCGATCACCCGGCTGTCCACTCCCCCGAGTTCGACCACGGCGGCTCCCACGCCCCCGATCACCAGGCGGCGGACCCGGCGGTCCTGTGCGGCCGTCAGCAGGCTGACCACGGCGCCCATGGAGTAGCCGACGAGGTCGTAGGCATTCTCCCCGAGATGGTCCATCAGCTCCTGCAGATCCTCGGACATGCGGGCCTCGCCGTAGCGCGCCGGGTCGTGGGGCTTGGCGCTGCGTCCGTGGCCCCGGGCGTCGAGGGCCAGGACCCGGCGGCCCGTCTCGTTGAGGAGTCGTACCACGCCGGGGGCGACCCACTCGACGTCGGAGTCGGCGATGAAGCCGTGGTGCAGGACGATCGGCGGCAGGTCGGACTCCGCCTCCCAGAGCTGGTAGTGGATCTCGAGGTCGTCGGAGGTCTTGAAGAAGGGCATGCCGGTGCTCCGTTCCGGTCGGGGACAGGGGTGTCTCGAGTGTCGCGTGCCGGCCGGGGCGGGTCAGCCGTCGCGGTGACGGACGTGGACGTGGCCGGGGTCGGGGAACCGCGGTGGCCAGGGCGGCAGGACACGGCCGAGGGGGTAGCCGCAGCGTGCGGCGACCCGGCAGGAGGCGTGGTTGGACTCCTGGTGGGTGAGCTCCAGGGCGGTCAGCCCGTCGAAGGAGGCGAACGCCCAGCCGGTGAGCACCTCGAGGGCGCGCGGGGCCACGCGACGGCCGCGGGCCCACGCGGCGGTCCAGTAGCCGACCTCCCCGACGGGGGCGCCGGGGTGCGGGACGCGCACCACCACCTGGCCCGCGACGCCTCCGGACGCACCGAGGGCGTCGGCGTCGTCCCCCGGAACGGCTGTCTCCTCCACGACCGCGAAGGAGAACCGCTCCCCACGCCCGGCCGCCTCCTCCTGCGCGTCGATCCAAAGGCGGGCCGCGGCCACGTCGTCGAGCGGGTCGGTCAGCCACCGGCGCATGGCGTCGTCCCGGTGCGCCTCGACCAGGGGGGCGGCGTCCGCCGGTCGCCAGGGACGCAGGTGGAGGCCGTGGGCCGGGGCGGGGGAACGAGGGGCGGGGTACGTCGCACGCATGCCCGAAGCCTCACACGGCGCCGCGGGCTCGCGCGGCCGTTTCGGTCAGATCGCCGTTTCGGTCAGATCGGCAGGTCCGCGACGGGCCGGTTCTCCAGCAGGGTGCGCAGCCGGTCCCCGGAGCCCTCCTTCGGCAGGACCGCCAGGCAGGACTGGGCGCGGTCGTCCCCGATCAGCAGGAACAGGTGCTCCGTCTCCAGGTGGCGGGCGACCTCCGTCCAGGCGTACCGCCGCTGCTCGCCGCCCTCGGTGACGCGCACGCCGTCGGCGTCGAGGCGGACCCGCTGCCCACCGTTCTCCGCGGCCCTGGCGGCGGCCCGGCCGGCCTGCGCCCTGGGCAGGAAGACCAGGGCGAAGAAGAGGTAGGCGACGCCCATCACCAGGGACAGCACGGTGACCGAGCCGCCGCGGACGCCCACCGCCATGACCGCGACGGTCAGCGCGAGGGTGAGGGCGAGCCGGAGACGGCCCACCCGGGTGGAGCGCGCGTGGGCGCGGTGCGCCTCGCGGAAGTCGCGGGCGGTCGGGGTGCTCCGGAGGTCGATCCGGTCCGTCCGGGTGTTCTTCTGCCGGTTGTCGGTGGTCACGTGGGTTCGGCTGCCTGTTCTGTCGTGCGGGGGTGGTCCGGGGCGGGGGTGCCGCACCGAGGGATCGACGGCGGGGATGCCGCCGGGGGGACCGGTGGAGTGAGACATGCCCGCCCGAAGGTACAAAAGGGGCACTCCCGGCCCACCCTCTCCTAGTGTGCCCGTGTGAGCGAGTCCAATCCCCCGCCCGTCGCGCCAGGGCCCGCGCGTCGCCTCGACCGGCTCTCGGTGGCCGGCCGGGCGACCCTCGCGGGCACCGTGGCGGCCGTCCTGCTGATCCTGGCCATCGTGTTCGGCAGCAGACTGCTGCGGGACTTCGACTCCGCGCTGCTGCCCTACGCGGCCGCCTCCGTCTTCCTCGTCTTCGGGCTGGTGTACCGGTACACCGTGTGGGTCTCCTCGCCGGCCGCCCGCCGCCTCTTCCAGAAGGGCTGGCGTTCCTTCTTCTCGGTGGAGAACTTCCGCCGGGCGCCCACCGCGGTGCCCCGGATGATCGCCACCTACCTCGGCTTCCAGAAGTTCCTGGGCGCCCGCTCGCACGGCCGCTGGGCCGCGCACCAGCTCATCTTCTGGGGCTGCGTGCTGGCGGCCCTGATCACCTTCCCGCTGACCTGGGGCTGGTTCACCTTCACCTCCCCCACCGGCTCCGGTCCGCGGTACGAGTGGCGGATGTGGGGGGTGAAGCTGCTGACGTTCGACTCGCTGAGCGTCTTCGGCTGGCTGCTCTTCCACGGCCTGGACATCGCGGCGGTGCTGGTGATCCCGGGGGCCACGTACTTCCTGTGGCGGCGGATGCGCGACCGTGGGGCGATGACGGGTCAGCGGTTCGCCTACGACCTGCTGCCGCTGATCGCCCTGGTGGTGATCTCGGTGACGGGGCTGCTGCTGACCTTCTCGGCGATCTTCCTGCACGGTCAGGGCTACGAGTTCCTGATGGTGCTCCACATGATCGCGGTGGTGTTCACCCTGATCTACCTGCCGTTCGGCAAGTTCTTCCACATCGTCCAGCGCCCGGCGGCCGTGGGCATGCAGCTGTTCAAGTACACCGACCGGCAGGACGAGAAGGCGTTCGCCTGCCGCCGCTGCGGCACCACCGTGGACACCGCGGCCTACGTGGAGAACCTCCGCGGCACCATGCGCGACCTGCGGCTCGAGTTCGACGAGTGGACCGAGTACTGCCCGCGGTGCAAGCGGGTGCTGCGCGGGTCCGCCTATCTCGAGAACGTGAAGAAGGGCTACAAGTGAACCGGCCGACCGTTCCGCTCGACCCCACGCCGGCGCCTCCGGGGGCGCAGTCCTTCCGTGACGCGGGCGGCATCCCCGCCGACCGGTGGCACGCGGACCAGCGGGGCGAGACGCTGGTCCCCACCCACTGCTGCTTCTGCGGCGTGCAGTGCGGCATGTACCTGCGGGTGAACGAGGCGGGCCGGGTCTTCGGCATGGAGCCCCGCAACCACGACATCAACCGGATGCGGCTGTGCCCCAAGGGCGTCAACGCCTACCAGCAGATCAACCACCCGGAGCGGCTGACCGCTCCGCTGATCCGCAGTTCGCGCGACGAGCCGTTCCGGGAGGCGAGCTGGGAGGAGGCGCTGGACTTCACCGCGGGTGAGATCCGGCGCGTCCAGGAGACCTACGGCGCCGACGCCTTCGGGATGCTGGGCGGGGCCAGCCTGTTCACCGAGAAGACGTACCTGGTCGGCAAGTTCGCCCGGGTGGCGCTGAAGACGCGGCACGTGGACTACAACGGCCGGCTGTGCATGGTGTCGGCGGCCGCCGCCAACAAGGCGGTGTTCGGCATCGACCGGGCCGGCAACCCGTTCGCCGACATGCTGGTGACGGACTGTCTGCTGGTGGCGGGCGGCAACATCGCCGAGTGCTTCCCGGTGCTCACCCAGTACGTCTGGGGCGGGCGCGACCGCGGCGCGAAGCTGATCATCGTGGATCCGCGGGAGACGGCCATCGCGCGGACGGCGGACATCCATGTCGCGCTGCGTCCGGGCACCGACTCGGTCTTCTTCAACGCCGTGCTGCACGTGATCGTCGAAGAGGGGCTGGTGGACGAGGAGTTCGTCGCCGCGCACGCCACCGGCTGGGACGAGGTGGTGCGCTGCGTGCGGAACTATCCGCCGTCGCGGGCCGCGGAGGTCTGCGGGATCCCCGAGTCCCAGGTGTACGAGGTGGCCCGCATGTTCGCGGGCGCGGGCAACGCGATGGCCTGTCACGCCCGGGGCATCGAGCACCAGACCCAGGGTGTGGAGAACTGCCTGAGCGTGGTCAACCTGATCGTGGCGACCGGCAACGTGGGCCGCCCGGGCGCGGGTTACGGCACACTGACGGGCCAGGGCAACGGGCAGGGCGGCCGGGAGCACGGCCAGAAGTCGGACATGCTGCCCGGCGGTAGGGACCTGAAGAATCCGGAGCACCGCCGGCAGATCTGCGAGATCTGGGGCATCGACGAGGCCGAACTGCCGGGTGTGGGCACGTCGATGATGGAGATGGTCTGGCAGATGCAGCGCGGTGAGATCCGCGGGCTGCTGGGCGTGTGCAACAACCCGCTGGTGTCGCTGCCCAACCACGCGACCGTGCAGGACGGATACGACCGGCTGGAGTTCCACGTCCAGCTCGACTTCTTCCTCTCCGAGACGGCCGCCAACGCCCACGTGGTGCTGCCGGTGACGGTGTGGGCGGAGGACGAGGGGGTGACCGCGAACGCCGAGGCCCGGGTGGTGAAGCACAACAAGGCGCAGGAGCCGCCGCCGGGGGTGCGCACCGACACCTGGGTGCTGTGCGAGCTGGCGCGGCGGCTGGGCGTCGGGGACAAGTTCGCCTTCTCGGGGTCGCGGGACGTCTTCGAGGAGCTGCGGGTGGCGACGGCCGGGGCGCTGGTCGACTACTCGGGCATCACGTACGAGCGGCTGGAGGAGACCGGCGGCATCTGCTGGCCGTGCCCGTCGACCGACCATCCGGGGACGCCGCGGCTCTTCGAGGACCTGCGCACCTACCACCCGGACGGCAGGATGCACCTGCAGACCGTGGAGTGGCACCCGCCGGCGGACGTCTACACCGCCGAGTACCCGCTGACCCTGACCACCGGCCGGACGGTGGCGCACTTCCTGTCGGGCACCCAGACGCGCAGACTCGGCGGTCTGGTGGAGCAGACGCCGCGGCCCTGGGTCGAGGTGCACCCCGCACAGGGTTTCCGCAACGGCGACCCGGTGCGGGTGGTGACCCGGCGCGGCAGCGCGGTGTTCCCGGCGCTGGTGACCGAGGCGATCCGGCCGGACACCGTGTTCGTGCCCTACCACTGGCCCTCGCCGGCGTCCGCCAACGTGCTCACGGTGGACGCGCTGGACCCGCGCTCGCGGATCCCGGAGTACAAGGTCGCCGCCGCCAGGCTGGAGCTCGCGGAGCGGCTCGACGAGGTGCCGCTGCCGCCGGTGCCGCCCGGCCGGGCCTCCTACGAGGAGGTCCAGGTCTCCCTGTCCGACCCGTTGCCGCCGTCCGCGTCGCAGGGCCGCGGTACCGCGGAGAGGAGCTGACGCCAGTCATGATGGGCCGCACCATCTTCATCGATCCGGGCCGCTGCATCGGCTGTCAGGCCTGTGTCTCGGCCTGCCGCGAGTGCGACTCGCACCGCGGCAAGTCCCTGATCCACCTGGACTATCCGCAGGAGGGCCTGTCGACGGCGGCGCTGCCGACGGTCTGCATGCACTGCGAGGACCCGGTGGCGCCGTGCGCCGAGGTGTGTCCGGCCGACGCGATCCTGGTGACGGCCGACGGGGTCGTGCAGGAGGCGGACACCACGCGCTGCATCGGCTGCGCGAACTGCGTCAACGCCTGCCCGTTCGGCGTCCCCAAGATCGACCTGACGGCGAAGCTGCAGTTCAAGTGCAACCTCTGTTACGACCGCACGGCGTTCGGCCTGGCGCCGATGTGCGCCACCGTCTGCCCGACGGGCGCGCTGTTCTACGGGACGGTGGAGGAACTGCGCGAGGAGCGGCCGGGCGTGCAGGTGGTGGACGAGTTCACGTTCGGGCAGAGCACGGTGCGCACCGGGGTGGCCATGGTGGTGCCCGCCGAGCGGGCCCGGTGGCCGGTCCCGGGCGGCCTGCCGGTCGTCGAGGTGAACGGGGTGGACGTGCGATGAGCGTGACCGAGCAGGGCCCCGGGCCGGATCCGGGCGCGGGGCCGGACGACGGGGACGGTGGCGGGCGGCCGGGCGGGGAGCAGGACCACGACGCGGCGCAGGAGGCGATGCGGGAGCGGATCGCCGCGCACTCGCTGACCACCCGACGGGACTGCCTGCGGCTGGTGGCGACCGTCTCCGGCGGCCTGGCGGTGGGCGGGGTCGCGGTGGCGGCGGGCGTGCTGCACCGGCACGGGGACAGTGGCGGGGAGCAGCCGCCGCGGGTGCGGATCGCGGACCGGATCGAGCCGGGGCAGTCGGTTGCGTTCCGGTACCCGGAGGAGGACGACCGGGCGGTGGCCGTCCGGCTGGGCGACGGAACGCTGGTCGGCTATTCGTCGGTGTGCACCCATCTGGCCTGCGGGGTGATGTGGCGGGCGGACCGGGGCGACGAGGGCGAGCTGTACTGCCCGTGCCACGAGGGCGTGTTCGACGCGCGGACCGGCGAGGTGACGGCGGGCCCGCCGCCGCGGCCGCTGCCGCGGGTGTACCTGACCGAGGAGCAGGACGGCAGCGTGTGGGCGTTCGCCACGGCCCGGTCGGGTGAGAACGTGACCGACGCGCTGTGCCGGCAGTTCCACCAGCCGGAGCTGCGGCGGCAGCTGGGCTGTCCGGGAGAGGGTGAGGACGGATGAGCGAGGACGCCTCCAGGCGCCGTTCGATCGGCTTCGGCAGTGCGGGGTACCGGCCTGCCGCGGACCGGCGGCTCAACCGCCCGCTGGACGAGCGCTATCCGCAGATCCGGCCCACCAGCGGCTACGGCGACGGACGGATCCGGCACACGGGCCCCGGTCCGGGCGCCGGCAGCGAGCAGGAGCCGGAGCGGGCCTCGAAGCTGTCTGCGCGGCTGGTGCTCGCCTTCTCGGTGCTGGCGGGCCAGTTGTGGGGGCTGACGGTGGTGGTCAACACCTGGATGTCGGGGCAGGTCGGGACCGCCTGGTGGGGCGCGGCCTTCCTGGTGCTGTCGTTCCTGGTGGTGCTGGGGCTGTGGTGGCTCGATCCGAAGGACCGGTGAACGGCCCCGGGCGGGAGCGGCGCGTCCGGTTCGGGCGGGGGTCGTGGGGGTGGCGGGGCCGGATGAGAGGCCGCCGTCCGGAGTAGTCCGCCGGGCGGGCGCCCAGGCCGCTTCCTAGCGTGGAACCGTGAATCGACCACAGGGGTCCGCGGCGGACGCGGTGACGACGGCGGACGCCGACCGGGTTCCCGGGGCGGCGTACCGGAATCTGCTCACGGCGACGGTCGGGTTCGCGCTCACCTTCTGGGCGTGGAACCTGATCTCGCCGCTGGCGGGCGACTTCGGGCAGCGGCTGTCACTGAGTTCGTTCCAGCAGTCGTTCCTGGTGGCGGTGCCGGTGCTGGTCGGCTCGCTGGGCCGGATCCCCGTGGGCGCGCTGACCGACCGGTACGGGGCCAAGCTGATGTTCCCGCTGGTCTCGGCCCTGACCATCGTGCCGGTGCTGCTGGTGATCCCGGCGCGCGACTCCTTCGGCCTGATGATCGTGGTGGGCTTCCTGCTGGGTCTGGGCGGCACCACCTTCGCCATCGGCATTCCGCTGGTCAACTCGTGGTTCCCGCCGTCGCGCCGAGGGCTGGCGCTGGGCATCTTCGGCATGGGCATGGGCGGTGTGGCCCTGTCCGGCTACTTCACCCCGCGGATCGCCAAGCACGGGGAGACGCTGCCGTTCCTGGTGGTGGCGGTCGCGCTCGCCGTGTACGCGGTGGCCGCGTTCTTCCTCATCAGCGACCGGCCGGGCCGGACCGTGCCGACGGCCTCGCTGGCCTCCCGGCTGGGGCAGGCCGCCCGCCTGCGGGTCACCTGGGAGCTCTCCGCGCTCTACGCGATCGGGTTCGGCGGCGTGGTGGCGTTCGGCGTCTACCTGCCGTCCTACCTGAAGACCTGGTACGAGCTGAGCCCGACGGACGCCGGCACCAAGGCGGCGGGCTTCGCGCTGGTGACGGTGATCTTCCGGCCGCTCGGCGGCTGGCTGTCCGACCGGATCCATCCGGCGATCGTGACGGCCTGCGCGCTCGCCGTGGTGGCGTTGTTCGCCGTCGTCCAGGCCTTCGACCCGCACCTCTACCCCGTGGGGACGATCTGCCTGCTGGTGATGGCGGCGGGACTCGGCACCACCAGCGGCAGCGTGTTCGCGCTGGTCTCCCAGGTGACGCCGCAGCAGCAGGTCGGCTCGGTCACCGGTGTGGTGGGCGCGATGGGCGGGCTCGGCGGCTTCGTTCCACCGCTGCTGATGGGCGCCATCTACAGCTCCAAGGACTCCTACTCGATCGGCTTCATGCTCCTGTCGGACCTGGCGCTGGCCGGGTGCGTGTACGCGTACGGGCGGATGCGCAACGTCAGGCCTGCGGCGTGAGCGTCGGGCGGCGGCGTGCGGGTGGGACGGCCTCGTCCTCGATGAGGGCGAGGAGCGTCGAGCGGGCCAGCTCGGACATGACCGGGTTGGTCTCCCGGTAGTACCAGAGGCAGCCGATGGCCTGGGCGAAGGCCCAGCCCTTGCCCCGGTCCCAGGCCGCGTCGTCGGCGCCGAGCGCGAGCCGGAACGCCTCGCGGGCGGTGGGGCCGAGATGGTTCCAGGCGGGCTGGAGGTCGAGGGCGGGATCGGCCACGCCCGCCTGCCCGACGTCGATCACTCCGGCCAGCCGGCCTCCGTCCGCGAGGAGGTTGCCGGGCATCAGATCACCGTGCGTCCACGTGTCGGGCTCGGTGCGGGGCGTGCCGCGCAGGCGCTCCCACAGACGGCCCAGGGTGTGCGTGTCGATCAGCTCCCGGCTCCGCTCGAGCCCCTGGGCGACGTAGTCGTCGTGTGCGGTGAGGACGCCCCCGCGGCCCCGGCCCGGGAACGTCCGGCCCTCGGTGTCCAGGGCGCGGACCTGCAGGACGAAGTGGGCCAGGTCCTCGGCGAAGGCGGTGGAGTCGTGGACGTCTGCCGCCGTGGCGGTGGTGCCGGGGATCCAGTGGTAGACGCTCCACGGCAGCGGGTAGTGCGCTCCGGGTTCGCCGAGGGCGGCGAACCGCGGGGTGGGGACGCGCGTGGCGCCCTCGATCCTCCGCGCGGCGTCGATCTCCCGCCGGATCTCCTGTCGCTTGGCGTCCGCGTCGTCGCCGAGGAGCGGGAGCCGGGCGACCAGCTCGTCGCCGATGCGGAAGAGCGCGTTCTCGGTGCCGTCCGAGGGGCAGGCACGGACCGGGAGTTCCTTCCACCGGGGGAACTGTGCGGCCACCAGGGCCGCCATCTGCTCCTCGGTGACCAGGAGTTGACCGGGATGCATGAGTGAGGAGGTCGGCATGGCCGCATTCTGCCCCCGAGGGCGTCCGACGCACCCGCGGATTTCCGGGGAGGGACGGTGGAGGGACGGGGCCTGTGCGGCGGGCGGGGTGACTGAGGCCCCGCCCGCCGCGTTGCCGTGACCATGATCCGGGTTGCCCGCGTCACGGCCGCCAAACGGATGAGCCCGCGCGCAGGCACCGGGCGCGGGGTCCGTTGGCGGTGCCGTGGCGGGGGTACCGGTGACCGGTTCGTCGGCCTGAGGCAGGAGGCAGCCGCATGGACGAGACGGTGGACCGGATCGCGTTTCCGTGGGGCGGGCGGACGCCCTACGACCGGCACGGGGTGTGGCCGGAACGGGTGGACGCCTTCCTGGCGGACGGGGTGGACCCCGCGTCGGTGGAACGGTGGGTGCAGACGGCCTCGATCCTCCACTCGGACGGGGACGCCATGGACGTCGCGGTCCGCGACGGCCGCATCGTCGGCGTGCGCGGCCGGGCCGTGGACCGGGTGAACCGCGGCCGGCTGGGCCCCAAGGACCTCTTCGGCTGGCAGGCCAACGCCTCCGCCGACCGGCTGACCAGGCCGCTGGTCCGCGAGGGCGGGGAGCTGGTGGAGTGCGACTGGGACACCGCCATGGAGCGGGTGGTGCGCCGATCCCGCGAGCTGCTGGACGAACGCGGCCCGGGGTCGATCGGCTTCTACACCTCGGGGCAGCTGTTCCTGGAGGAGTACTACACGCTCGCCGTCCTCGCCCGGGCCGGGATCGGGACGAACCATCTCGACGGCAACACCCGGCTGTGCACCTCCACCGCGGCGGAGGCGCTGAAGGAGTCGTTCGGCTGCGACGGTCAGCCCGGCACCTACGACGACATCGACCACGCCGACGTGATCGCCCTGTTCGGCCACAACCTGGCCGAGACCCAGCCGGTGCAGTGGATGCGGATACTGGACCGCATGGAGGGCGCCGACCCGCCGCGGCTGGTCTGCGTCGACCCGCGCCCCACCAGGGTGGCCCGCGCGGCCGCCGTGCACCTGGCACCCCGTCCGGGCACCAACCTCGCGCTGCTCAACGCGCTCCTGCACGAGATCGTGCGCAACGGGTGGATCGACCGGGGCTACATCGACGAGCACACCGTGGGATTCGACGAGTTGGCACGGCAGGTACGCGACTGCACGCCGTCCTGGGCGGCCGGGATCTGCGACGTTCCGCAGGGGCGCATCCGTGAGGCGGCCGAGCTCCTGGGGGCGGCGGACCGCCTGCTGTCGACGGTGCTGCAGGGCGTCTACCAGTCCCACCAGGCCACGGCCACCGCGGTGCAGGTCAACAACCTGCACCTGATCCGCGGCATGCTGGGCCGGCCGGGGGCGGGCGTGCTGCAGATGAACGGTCAGCCGACCGCCCAGAACACCCGCGAGTGCGGGGCCGACGGCGACCTGCCGGGCTTCCGGAACTGGCAGAACGACGCCCACGTCGCCGATCTCGCCCGGGTGTGGAACGTGGAGCCGGCGGCCGTCCCGCACTACGCTCCCCCGACGCACGCGATGAGATGCGGTGGACCAACACGATGATCAAGAACCTGGCGCCCCAGGTGCTCACCGCCCTGTGACCCGGGGCCTGTCCGGCCACCGGGGTCACGACGTCGAGATGTTGACCATCCAGTCGATGCCGAACGCGTCGGTGCAGGCCCCGAACTCGTCGCCCCAGGGCTGGCGCTCCATGGGGACCGTCACCGTGCCGTCCTTCGCCAGCTTCTCCCACCAGCCGCGCAGCTTCCCGGCGTCGTCGCCGGTCAGGGCGACGGTCACGGCGCTGCCCCGCCGGTACTCGCCCTCGGGCGGGACGTCGGCGCCCATCAGGGTGGGGCCGGACTCCGACTCCAGGCTGCCGTGCATGATCTTCTCCCCCTGTTCCGGCGGGAGTTCGGCGCCCATGTCGAGGGCGTCGTAGCGCATCAACTCCAGTTCGCCGCCGAAGACGGTGCGGTAGAACTCCATCGCCTCCCGAGCGTTCCCGTCGAAGTTGAGGTACGGGCTGATGTACGCGTTGCTCACCACGGCCTCCTCGCCCCCCTGCGCGAAACGGACCGGTCCATCGTGCCCCGAGGCGTACAGGAGGACCGGTCCGGCGCGCGGGAAGGGTCCCCCGGCCGAACCCGCCGGCCGCACGGCGGGTCGGGCCCGCCACCCGTGCCGGCTCTGCCACCCGAACGGACGGGCCGGGCTGCGGCGCCCGGGACGCCGGTCGATCATGAACGGGTGATCAAAGGGTTCAAGAGCTTCCTCACCCGCGCCGACGTGGTGGTCGCGGCGATCGGGCTGATCGTCGCGCTGGCCTTCTCCACGCTGGTCAAGGCCTTCACCGACTCCGTCGTCGACCCGGTGGTCGCCCGGTTCCAGGGCGGCGCCTCGATGGGCCTCGGCCTGCAACTCGGCGACGAGGGGAACCAGGCCACCTATGTGGACCTGGGGGCGTTCATCTCCGCGCTGATCTACTTCCTGATCTTCATGGCGGTGGTCTACCTGGTCATCGTGGTGCCCTACCGGAAGGTCCAGGCCCGCCGGGGACTGGAGGTCTTCGCCGACGAGAAGCCGGTGAAGACCTGTCCGGCCTGTCTGCAGGAGGACATTCCGGAGGGCGCCTCGAAGTGCAGGTACTGCGGGACCGAGCAGCTGCCGGTCCGGGTGGGCTGAGGGAAGGGCGTGTCACCGCGGGATCAGCCGGCCGCGCCGGGAGCGGTGATCCCGCGCAGCAGCATGTCGCCGAGGGCCTCGGCGTCCTGCTCCCCGGCGTCGCGGGTGATGCCGCCGACGGTCAGGGCGAACGGCTGGAACGTGACGGCGTGCAGCAGCGTCCCCGCGACGAGGCGGTGGTCGAGTCCGGGGCGCACGGCGCCGTCGGCGGCCGCCCGGTCCAGCAGTTCCTCGAGCACCGCGCGCAGCGGGGCGAACGCCCGCGCCATCCCCTCGGGATGCTCCGTGAGCAGCTGCCGGGCCGGTTCCGGCATGCCGAGGACGGCGTGCTCGCGCGCCCTCTCCCCGCCCCCGGGGCGCGGCCGGCACAGGCGGGCGTACTCCGGCGAGAAGCGGCGCAGACGGGCTGCCGCGTCCGGCTCCTCGGCGAGCGTCTCGCGCAGTCGGTCGGCGGCCCTGCGCGCCGACTTCTCGAAGAGGGCCAGCAGCAGTTCGTGCTTGCCGGTGAAGAGCTGGTAGAAGCTGCGCAGCGACTGACCGGAGGTCTTCACGACGTCCTGGACCGTGAAGTCCCCGCCCGGGCGGGCGGTGAGGAGTTCCAGCGCGGCGTCGACGAAGCGCCGTGCCCGCTGCTCGGCCCGTGCCCGGTCCGGGTCCGCCGGCCGGGCGACGGCGAGCTCGCGCGGGCCGGCGGAGGGGGTCCGCGCGGCCTCGGGCTCCGCCGGCGGAGGGTGCGCTGTCATGCGGCGATCCTAATGTTCGACAGGGACACGGTGCCGGAGGCGGTCGTCCCGGGCGGCGGGCGGCTCGGCGGCGCGGTAGCGTGCCGGAACCGGACCCGGCGACTTCCTCCCCCGGAGGGCAGCATGCGTGATCCCGTACCGCACCCCGCCCTTCGGCGGCTGCAGCCGCTGGTCGGCGTCTGGGACATGTACGCGCGGGGCACGGACGTCGGACCGGTGCGCACCGAGTTCGCCTGGCTGGAGGGCGGCGCCTTCCTTGTACAACGCGCCTGCCTCGGGCCGGAGACCGTGCTGCCCGAGGACTGGCGGGGGCGCGCCCCCTTCCCCACGTCCTGCGTGACCGGGTACGACGACACCACGGACGGGTTCACCGTCCTGTACGCCGACGGGCGGGGCGTGGCCCGGGTCTACCGGGCCGACCTGGTGGACGGGGTGTGGCGGCAGTGGCGGGCGGCGCCCGGCTTCCACCAGCGGTTCGCCGCGACCGTCGACCCGGAGGGCGCCTCGCTGACCGGCGCGTGGGAGTTCGACGCGGACGGCACGGCCTGGCGGCACGACTTCGACGTCACGTTCCGCCGGGTCCGCTGACGGCCCGTCCGCCGTAGGCTGGGCGGGTGCACCTCACCTTCGTCTGCAGCGGAAACATCTGCCGCTCCCCCTCCGCCGCCCTCGTGGTCGCGGAGCATCTGCGCCGGGCGGGGCTCGACGACCGGGTCCGGGTGACCAGTGCCGGCATCGGCGACTGGCACGTCGGGGAGCCCGTCGATCCGCGTTCCGGCGGCGCGCTCGCCGCCCGGGGCTATCCGACCGGCCACGCGGCCGCCCAGGTCGGCCCCGAGCATCTGGACGCCGACCTGTTCCTCGCCATGGACCGTACGCACGAGAAGGCGCTGCGCCGTCTGGTCGCGGACCCCTCGCGGGTCCGGCTGCTGCGCTCCTTCGACCCCGCCGCCGTGACCTCCGGCGACCTGGACGTTCCGGACCCGTACTACGGAGGGGGCCAGGGCTTCGAGGACGTCCTGGACATGATCGAGGCGAGCGTCCCCGGTCTGCTCGCCTGGGTCCGCGAGCACCTGGCCGGATGACCGTCGAGGACGGGCCGGGGGCCGCCGCGGCACGCCTGACCGGCCGTCGGGCCGCCGGGGAGCGGCGTGCGGCGGGCGGGCCGACCGAGGTGGAACTGGACGACGGCCGCCGGGTGATGGTCAAGCGCGGCGAGGACGCCCGGGCGGTGCTCGCCGAGGCCGCGGGGTTGCGCTGGCTCGCCGGGGCGGGGGCGGTCCGGGTGCCGGTGGTGCACGGCTGGGACGACCGGTGGCTGGTCAGCGACCTGGTCGCCGAGGGCCGTCCGGATCCGGGCGCCGCGACACGTTTCGGCCGGGAGCTCGCCGCGCTGCACGCCTCGGGCGCGGACGCCTTCGGCGCCGCCCCGCCCGGCGGGCCGGCGGAGGCGTACATCGGGGCGGCGCCGATGCGCAACGAGCCCGGCGAGCGGTGGCCGGCCTGGTACGCGGAGCACCGGGTGCTGCCCTACCTGCGCCGGGCGGTCGACGAGGGCGTCCTGCGGGCGGCGGAGGCGGCCGTCGTGGAGCGGGTGTGCGAGCGGCTGCCCGAGCTGTCCGGGCCCCAGGAGCCGCCCGCCCGGCTGCACGGCGACCTGTGGAACGGCAACGTGCTGTGGGGCGCCGAGGGAGAGGTCTGGCTGATCGACCCGGCCGCGCACGGCGGGCACCGGGAGACCGACCTCGCCATGCTCCAGCTGTTCGGCTGCCCGTACCTGGACCGGGTGCTGGCCGGCTACGACGAGGCCGCGCCGCTCGCCGACGGCTGGCAGGGGCGGGTGCCGCTGCACCAGTTGTTCCCGCTGCTGGTGCACACGGTGCTCTTCGGCGGCGGTTACGCCGCGCAGACGGTCACGGCCGCCAGGGCGGCGCTGGCGGCCTGACCGGACCGGGGCGTCAGGACGCGCGGCGGTAGACGGCGGCGGGGCCGATGACCGTCGGGCCGAACCGGTCGCGGATGTCGTCCGCGGCCTCCTCCGCCGCCAGCCGGGCCTCCCGCGCCTCGTCCAGGCTGATCTGCCGGGCGACCTGCTCCGCGTCCAGCAGGTCCTCCGCCCTGAGGCCTATCCCCGTCAGCCGCCCTCGCTGCAGCCCCGCCGCGTCCATCAGCTGGTAGGCGAGGGCGCGCAGGTCGTCGTCGTGGCCCGAGGGTTCCGGCAGGCGGCGGGTCTTCTCCCAGGCGCCGCCCGCCGCGAACCGCAGGGTCAGCCGCAGCCCGCGGGCAGCCTGGCCGCGACGGCGCAGCAGGAGCCCCAGCCGGACCACCAGGTCGAGCAGGGCCGCCCGGACCTCCGCGCCGTCCAGGGTCTGCCGGGGGAAGGAGTGGCTCACCGTCGCCGAGGCCGGCAGTTCACGCGGCACCACGGGCCGGGGGTCGATCCCCCGGGCCCGCTCCGAGGCGGCGCGCCCCGCCGTCCCGCCGAGCAGCCGCTGCACGGTGGCCGGCGGCAGTCCGGCCAGCAGCCCCACCCGGTCCACGCCGTACTCCCGCAGCGCCGACGCCTGACGGCGGCCGACGCCGTGCAGCGCCTCCACCGGCAGGGGGGCGAGCCAGGCGGCGACGCCCTCGGCCTCCACGGCCACCACGCCGCCGGTGGCCGCCCCGTCGCGGGCCGCCTGCCCGGAGGCGGTGGCCGCGACCGCGATCGTGGGGCCGATGCCGATCCGCAGGTCGACGCCCAGCCGGGATATCGAACGGATGCGCAGCACCTCTCCGAGCCGCCGCACCTCCTCGATCCGGTCGCCGTCCACGCCGTGGCAGCGCAGGGCTCCCCTCAGGTCCACCAGCGCGGCGGAGGGGGGCGACGCCTGCACCACGGGGGACAGATCCCCCAGCAGCTCCAGGACCTGCCGGTAGACCGCCTCGGGCAGCCGCTCGGGGCAGCGCACATGCATCACGCACCCCGTGCCGGTTCCGGTCCCGCCGCTGCTGGTCATCGTTCCCACCTCCCCCACCACGTTATCGAACTAGAATTCGAACACGCGAATCGTTTACGCCCCCCAGAAGTCGATCTCCTTGCTCTCCAGGGTCCCGGCCACGCGGCCGGGCGCCTTCTGGAAGGACCAGTAGAGGTTGGTGTGCGCGACGACCTCGGCAGGGGCGGGCGCGCCCCACCGGGTGAGGTCCACGGTGGTGTGCGCGTCCGAGACGAGCATCGCGTCGTAGCCCCGGGCCAGGGCGCCGTGCAGGGTCGAGCGGACGCACATGTCCGTCTGGGCCCCGGTGACGAAGAGCCGCGCCACTCCGCGCTCGGCCAGCACCGCGTCGAGCCGGGTGGCCTCGAACGCGTCCCCGTACTCCTTCTCCACCACCGGCTCACCCGCGGCCGGGCGGAGCTCCGGCACGATCTGCCAGCCGTCGCCGCCCGCCGGCATGTCCTCGCTCTGGTGCCGCACCCAGACCACCGGCACCCGCTCGGCGCGGGCCTTCTCCACCAGCGCGCCGATCACCCCCACCACCGCGTCGCGCTCGTACGCCTCCGCGACCACGGCGTTCTGCACGTCGACGACCAGTAACCCGCTCTTCAGGCGGCCTTCGAGAGTGCTCATGAAGGCTCCCCACCTCGATCCCACGTTCCGACTTGTGACCGGGACCACACTACTGGCCGTCGCCGACAACGCCCCTGGCCCAGCACTCCGCGGTGAGAGGACAGGGCGCAGGACTCCGGGCTCCGGGCTCAGACGGCGGGCAGGATCCGCCCGGTGACCGACCCGAACCCGATCCGCACTCCGCCCGCGCCCGGTGCGGTGGCGCTGATCGTGACCTCGTCGCCGTCCTCCAGGAAGGTCCGCACCGTGCCGTCGGGCAGCTCGACGGGCTCCGCCCCGCCCCAGCTCAGCTCCATCAGCGAGCCCCGCTGGTCCTGGCCGGGGCCGGAGACCGTTCCCGAGGCGTAGAAGTCGCCGGTGCGCAGGGAGGCGCCGTTGACCGTCATGTGGGCCAGCATCTGGGCGGGCGTCCAGTACATGGCCGCGAACGGCAGGGTGGCGACCAGGTGTCCGTTGAGCCGGACCTCCAGGGTCAGGTCGAGCCCCCAGTCCTCCTTCTCCACCAGGTAGGGACGCAGCTCGTGCTCACGGGCCGGCGGGGTGACCCTGGCCTCCTCCAGCGCCTCCAGCGGGACCACCCAGTGACCGACGGAGGTCGCGAACGACTTGCCCAGGAAGGGGCCGAGCGGCACGTACTCCCAGTTCTGGATGTCGCGCGCCGACCAGTCGTTGACCAGCGTCACCCCGAAGACGTGCTCGCGGAAGTCGTCCGTCGGCACGGGGGCGCCGAGGACGGAGGGCGTGCCGACGACGAAGCCGACCTCCGCCTCGATGTCCAACCGGAGCGACGGGCCGAAGCCCGGGAGGGCCCCCTCGCCGGACGGCCGCTGCTGGCCGCTGGGACGCACCACGGGGGTGCCGGAGGGCACCAGGGTCCCGGCGCGTCCGTGGTAGCCGATCGGCAGGTGCTTCCACTGCGGGGTGAGCGGGTCGGAGCCGGGGCGGAACATCCGGCCGATGTTGGAGGCGTGGTGCTCGGAGGCGTAGAAGTCGACGTAGTCGGCCGGCTCGAACGGCATGCCCAGGTCGACGGCGTCCAGCCGGTGCAGGTGAGGTTCGACGCCGGGCCTGCGCGCCTCGTCGGTCAGCAGGCGGACGACCGCGGCGCGCACCTCCTGCCAGCGGGCCCGGCCCTGGGCCATGAAGGGGTTGAGCGAGCCGTGCGCGAAGGTGTCGTCGCCGAGGGCGGCCGCCAGGTCGAGGACCTGTCCGCCGATCGCGACGCCGACCCGCGCCTCGCCCCCGGCCGGGGTGAAGACGCCGTAGGGGAGGTTCTCCAACGGGAAGGGGGAGCCGTCGGGCACGGTGACCCAGGTGTGGTTCATGCGGGGTCCTTCGGGGTGTCGGGCGCGCCGAGCAGCAGGCGCGCCTGGTGGACGGGGGCGGCGGTGGAGCAGGAGCCGTAGGAGACCAGCACCCGGCGGACGGCCGCGGCCTCCTGGGCGCCGGTCGCGGCCGCGGCCCGGGCCAGTTCGGCGGGATCGCGGATCTCGAGGGTCCGGCGCACGGTCTCCTCGTCCTCGCCGCCCACCGCGGTCGCGGTGGCGAGCAGGAGGTTGAGGTAGCCGTGATGGGTGAAGCCCGTCTCCGGCGAGGTGTGGCGGACGGCCTCGTGAAGACCGGCCGTGGCCTTGAAGGGTGTTCCGGCCCGCACGCAGGCGTGCAGGAAGGCGGCGACCTGGGCGGTGTCCGGGAAGAGTTCGGCGCGCACGCCGCCGCAGCGCAGTTTGGCGCCCAGCGGCCGGACGCCCGGGCGGGCGGCCAGTTCGGCGAGCAGCGGGCGGGGACGCGCCTGCACGGTCGGCTCCGCGTAGAGGGGCACCTCGGCGGGCACGACGTCGAGGGCGGCGAGCAACGTGTCGAGTGCGGCCGCCTCGTCCTCGCCGTACGCGGCGAGCGGCGCCTCGACCAGGGCGATGCGCAGCCTCGGGTCGGCCAGGGCCCGGCGGCACGTGGCGGTCAGCTCCTCGGCGCCCAGGTCGGCGATCAGGCCGAGCGTGAACACCTCGTCCTCGCGCAGGAGTCCGGCCAGCTCGTCCACCCGCGAGGCGGGGGCCAGGAAGCGGTGCGTGTGCATCGCCTCCCCGGCCTCGAGGTCCGCGCGGTGGCGCGCCACGGCCCGGTCCATGGGCAGGGCGGTCGGCGGGAAGAGGCCGGCGTCGTCGACGAGGGCGCGCAGCAGTTCGGCGCTGCCGGTGCTCACGCGCGCCGCCCTCCGGACCAGCTCCAGGCGTAGACGCCGTCGTCGCACGCCTGCCCGCCTTCGCCGAGCTCCAGCGGACGGAAGGTGTCGACCATGACGGCGAGTTCGTCGAAGAACTCGGCGCCGATGGAGCGCTCGTAGGCGCCGGGCTGCGGTCCGTGGGTGTGGCCGCCGGGGTGGAGGGAGAGGGAGCCCTGGCCGATGCCGGAGCCCTTGCGCGCCTCGTAGTCGCCGCCGCAGTAGAACATGACCTCGTCGGAGTCGACGTTGGAGTGGTAGTAGGGCACCGGGATCGACAGCGGGTGGTAATCGACCTTGCGCGGCACGAAGTTGCAGATGACGAAGTTGTCGCCCTCGAAGACCTGGTGGACCGGCGGCGGCTGGTGGACCCGGCCCGTGATCGGCTCGTAGTCCTCGATGTTGAAGGTGTAGGGGTACAGGCAGCCGTCCCAGCCGATGACGTCGAAGGGGTGGTGCGCCTGCAGGAAGCGGGTGCCGACGATCCGGCCGCCCGCGCCGCGGTGCTTGACCAGCACCTCGACGTCGGTGCCCTCCTCGCGCAGCAGCTCGGTGGGGCCGTGCAGGTCCCGCTCGCAGTAGGGGGCGTGTTCGAGGAGCTGGCCGTAGCGGGAGAGGTAGCGCTTCGGCGGGGCGATGTGGCTGTTGGCCTCCACACAGTAGGCGCGCAGCGGGCCGTCGCCCTCGGGGATCCAGCGGTGCGTGGTGGCGCGCGGGATCAGCACGTAGTCGCCGGCCCGGGCGGTCAGCGTGCCGAAGACGGTCTCCACGCGGGCGGCGCCGGACTCCACGTACACGCACTCGTCCCCGACGCCGTTGCGGTAGAGCGGGGACGCCGTGCCGGCCACCACGTAGGAGATGCGCACGTCGGCGTTGCCGAGGACCAGGCGGCGTCCGGTGACCACGTCGGCGTCCTGCCAGGCGTCGTCCTTGAACAGCTCGTGCAGCTTCAGGTGACGCGGCTTCATGGGGTGGTTGGGCACCGTGCGGGTGTCCGGCAGCTCCCAGATCTCGGATCCGGTGATCGCGGACGGGATGTGGCGGTGGTAGAGCAACGAGGAGTCGGAGGAGAAGCCCTCCTCCCCCATCAGCTCCTCGTAGGCGAGGGCCTCGCCGTCGTACCGGAACTGGGTGTGCCGTTTGGGCGGAACGGCGCCCAGTGAGCGGTAGTGGGCCATGTCCGGCCTCCTTCGGTCGGTTCTGGGCGGGCCGGCCTCGACGCGTGGCGCCCGGGGTGGCGTGCGGCGCGGCCGGGTGCGCGCGAATCGCTGGGAGAAGGGGGCAGACACGCCGCGTCCGGCATGCCACACTCCTCTCGTCGCAGATAGCGAGACACCCTGTCGTGAATACCGCGACAACACCCTGCAACATCTCCGCACCGGACGCCTCCGGTCAAGATGTCTGCGGAAGTTTTCGCCCCACCGGACGCCACCGGGAGGTCTCCGGGACGTCACCGGACCCCACCGGAAGCGGCATCTCGACGACGTGGCGATGGGGCGATGGGGCGATGGGCGGCATCGAACGGACGAGGCGGCCGCCGAAGCGGCCGGACGAGGGGAGAGGACATGGCCACCGACGGCTCGCAGACACTCGAACGCGGACTCACCGCGCTCCGCCTGATCGCCGGCCGGCCGGAAGGACTGACGGCGGGCGAGGTGGCGTCCGAGCTGGGAGTGCACCGCTCGATCGCCTACCGGCTGCTGGCCGCGCTGGTGCGCCAGGGTTTCGCCCACAGGGACGCGACCGGCCGCCACCGCCCGGGCGTCGCCTTCTACACCTTGGCCGAACTGGCCCGCCCTCCCCTGCTGGACGCGGCACGGCCGGTGCTGCACGATCTCGCGGCGCACCTCGGCGTCACGGCCTGCCTGGTGGTGGCCGAGGCGGGCCAGGCGGTGGCCGTCGCCGTGGTGGAGCCGCCCGGGGTGGGCCCTCGCCTCTCGTACCGGGTCGGCAGCAGGGACCCGCTGGAGCGCGGGGCGGGCGGACTGGCCCTGCTGGCCGCACGGCCGGCGGCCGAGGGCGAACCGGAACGGGTCGCCGAGGTCCGCTCCCGCGGGTACGCGGCCACCGGTGAGGAGTTGATCCCCGGCGTCTTCGGCGTCGCCGCCCCGGTGGGCCGGGCGGTCGGCGAGGAGCCCGCCGCGGTCACCGTGCTGACCCACCGGAAGGAGCTCGCCGACGGGGCCGTCGCCGCCGTGCTCGAGGCCGCCACGCGCCTGGCCGGCACCCTCGCGGCGCCGTCCGTCGCGGGCGCCGGCGACGCGGACCACGGACGGGAGTGACCGTTCACGCGGACCCGCGCCAGGAGCGGCCCCGCCGCTCATTCGTCCGGCGAGGCGTCCGCCCCCGGGGCGTGGCCGGCCGCCGGGGTACCGCCGACGCGGGGCGCGAGGACGCGGTTCGCGCCCGGCTCCGGCCGGTGGAGGCCAGGGGCCGCCGCCTCACCTCCGGGGTCCGGAGGCCATCACCAGGGTCCACCAGGGTCCGCCGCGCCCCTGGACCACTCCGACGCCGGCGTGCGTGTACCGGCAGTTGAGGATGACGGCCCGGTGCGGGGCGCTGCGCATCCACGACCTCACCGCCCGGCGCGGCCCGGCGGGGCCGGCGACGACGTTCTCGCCCACCGGCCCCGGGCGGTACCCGGTGGCCCGGACCCGCTGCCAGGGAGTGCTGCCTCCCCGGCCCCGGTGACTCAGCCGCCCGAGACGGGACAGGTAGGCGCTGTGCCCGGTGGCCGCCCGATGGAGGGCCCTGCGCCCGCCGACGGGCCCGCACCCGGCCCGGGCGCGCTGCTGGTTGACGGCGGACAGGACGCGTGAGCGCGCCGACGCCCTTCCCGGTGACTGCGGGCGCGGCCGCCACGGAGTGATGCCGTCGCCCGGCCGGTGCGGGCGCCCCTGCCGGCCGTCGAAGAGCCAGGGAACCAGGTGGTGCGGGGTCCAGAGCCGCTGCTCGTGACGGTGAGGGGGAGGTTCCGCCAGGGGTTGCCCCGCCCAGGACGGCGTCGCCATGAGGGCCACCATCGCCAGGGCGATCCGCACCGTCGTTCCCGCTCTGCACAGCCCGGCCATTTCATCCCCTTTCGCGGTCATTGTCTTCCCGCGCATCTTGGCACGCCCCGCCCGGCGCGACGGACATCGGCCCGCACCCCTTTCGAGGGATCGTCCGCCGCGCGTAAACAGGATGTATACGGACAATTACGTACGGACATGTGTGCGACCCGGCGGTGACGCGGGTACTCGGGGCGTCGACCACGGGACCGCCCGGAACCGTCGGGAGGAGAAGCGACCATGACCACACTCGACTTCCACCGCCATCGCTCCAACGGGCACCGCACCGATACCCACGGCTCGCCGACCGGCACCGCCGACGCGCACGCGTCGGTGGGGCACCTGGTGCAGCAGGCCTCACGACAGCTCACCGACCTGGTGCGGGCCGAGATGCGGCTGGCGCAGACCGAGATGACGCAGAAGGGCAAGCGGTTCGGCACCGGCGGAGGCATGCTCGCGGCGGCAGGGATATTCGGGTTCCTGGCACTGGCGACGCTGGTGACGGCCGCCATCGCCGCGATCGCCATGGAGTTGCCGCTCTGGGCGTCGGCACTGATCATCGCGGGCGCGCTGCTGCTGATCACCGCCGTGATGGCACTGGTGGGCAGGACGATGATCCGCAAGGCGACCCCGGCGGCACCACGCCGGACGATGGCGAGCATGCGCACCGACGTGGCCGAGATCAAGGAAAGGACCCGGCGATGAGCAATACGCACACCCATCACCACACCCACGCGGGGCCTCACGGCCCGCACTGCGAGGACGAACTCCGCCGGGACGTCGAGGTGAAGCGGGAGGAGCTGGGCCACACGGTCGAGGAACTGGCCTCCCGCGCCGACGTGAAGGCCCGTGCCCGGTCCAAGCTGCGGGAGACGAAGCAGCAGGCCGAGGCCCGGCGGGCCGACCTGAAGACACGTGCCCTCCAGGCGAAGCAGCGGATCGGCTCCGCCTCCGCCGAGGAGGAGACGACCGCGTACCGGCCCGTGATGCCCCCGGCCCCGGGGACGTCCGGAACGACGGACACCGGCGCCTACCGCGTGGATCAGAAGGAGGGGTCCGGCAGCCGGAAGCCGTTGATCGCCGCGGGTGGCGCGGCGGCGCTGGCCGCCTGCGCGGCCGGGGTGATGCTGCGCAAGGGGAGCCACTCCCCCATGGGCGGCCACTCCCCCTTGGGCGGGCGCCATACGGGCCGGCACACCATGGGTCGCCCCGCCATGGGCGGTCACCGCATGGGCCGTCACGCCACGGGCGGTCACCGCATGGCCGGCTCCTCGTTGTCCAGGTTCACCCCGGGCGGGACGGGAGCGGGATCCTCCGGCGGACACGGGACGGGCTCGCTCGGCATGAGGTCCATGGCCTCCATGGGCGCGCTGAGGAGTGGCAAGGGAATGCTGAAGGGCCGTTCGGCGCCGACCGGCCGGATGCACCTCCCCGGCGGCCACGGCAACGTGCCCGGCGGATCGACGATGCGCGGCATGGCCCTGAAGAAGGGCGCCGCCATGGCCGGCGGCGCGCCGTTGGTGGGCGCGAGGATCGCCCAGCAGGGCGTGCGGAAGGGAGGCACGCTCATGCATGCCGGAGCCCGGGGCGGCGGACACTCCGCCGCGAGCGGTCTCAGGCACTCCCTGGCCCACACGGTGACCCCGGACCAGGGCATGGGCCACCGGCTGGAGCACGTCATGGGCCACGGCCACCACCATCACGGACCCAAGGGCCTGTGGCACTGACACCCCGCGTCCGGAAGGAGCCGACCATGACGGTCCGGCCCACGACATCCGCCCTGCTGGCGGCGGCCGTCGGCGCGGCGCTGGGGGCGCGCAGGTCCGCGGTGCGGCGGGCCGCCAGGTACGAGGCGAGCGCCGCCCGCGCACCGTGGCGTCGCAGCGCTCCCGACGGCCCGGTGGGCCGTACGACCGGCCGCTCCCCCATGCCGTCCACGACGCCGGAGCGTCCCGAGGCCGGTCCTCGGACCGACGACAGGACCACTCCCCGGAGCGACGGACGGACCGACGACCGGGGCGACGACCGGGGCGACGACCGGAGCGAGCTCCGCGCCGACGCCCGGACCGATTCCGAGGACCGTCCCCCGGCGGCCTCTCCACCCGCCACCCACCCGGCCGCGCCCGTCGGCGCCCCGGCCGCCCCCGCCGCCCCGACGGCACCCGTCGGCACGGCGGCGCCCGAAGGCCGGCCCGTGCCCGACGCCCGGCCGGAGGCGCAGACGATGGAGGAGGTGGGCCGGGACCTGCGCCGTTACTGGGACCGCATCCGGCCTCTGTATCCCGACGAGTGATCCGCGCGAGGGTCACCCGGACTCGGCGACGACCGCGAAGGAGTCATCGGACTC